>NZ_JBFAAX010000052.1:7566-24395 GCF_040639995.1 Actinosynnema sp. NPDC023658
GGGGCGGGGGCGCGCGGGAGGGGGGCGGGGGGGGGGGCGGGCTAGGCGGGGGGGCGGGGGTGGGGCGGGGGGGGGGGGGGGGCCCGGCGTTCGGGGGGCGCCCGCGGGGCGCCGCCGAGCCCGCCGCCCGCCGCCCCGACCACACGCGGTGTGAGCAGGGGGTTCCGGATCCGGGGACGCCCGAGGTGTTCGCCCCGCGTTCACCTCGAAGTCCGCTGGAGGAGGAGTTGCCCTCTTACGGTCGCCGGGTTCCCACCGTGCGATCTCGGAGGTCCGGGTGTCCTCATCCACCGATCGCGGCAGGCGGCTGCTGCCCCTGCTGCCCAACCACCCCCTCGGGCGGTCGTCGATCACCTGCAAGTACCGCTGCGGCGACGCGTGCGCGCACGAGGCGCCCAACACGTCCGGCAACGCCTACTTCGGTGACGTCGTCGGGGAGGTCGTGCGCCGGCGCGGCCTGCTGAAGGCGGGCGCGGTGCTCGCCGTCGCGAGCGCGGGTGTCGGGCTGATCGGTGCCGGCACCGCCGCCGCCAAGCCGCTGCCCTCCGTCGACGTGGACGTGGACGTCGACCTGGGCGGCGGGCGGCGCAAGGACGGCCTCAACTTCACCGCCGTCGCGCCCAACACCGAGGACCGCGTCGTCACGCCCGAGGGCTACGAGCAGGGCGTCGTGCTGCGGTGGGGCGACCCGGTCGTGCCCGGCGCACCCGCGTTCGACTTCGACCGGCAGACCGCGGCGGCGCAGGCGCGGCAGTTCGGCTACAACAACGACTTCCTCGGCCTGGTCCCGCTCGACGGGCACGACCGGTGGCTGCTCGTGGCCAACCACGAGTACACCACCGAGGAGTTCCTGTTCGCGGACTGGGACGCGGACAACCCCACCCACGAGCAGACCGAGATCGCGTGGGCCGCGCACGGCGCGTCGGTCGTCCTGGTCGAGCGCGACCGGCGCACCGGCAGGCTCGTGCCCAAGCAGGACCGCCGCTACAACCGGCGGCTGACCGCGACCTCAGAGTTCCGGCTCACCGGTCCGGCGGCCGGTTCGGCGTTCCTGAGGACGTCGGCCGACCCGACCGGCACCCGCGTCCTGGGCACGCTGAACAACTGCTCGGGCGGCGTCACGCCGTGGGGCACGATCCTGTCCGGCGAGGAGAACTTCAACCAGTACTTCGCCAACGCGGGCTCGGTGACCGACCCGGCGGCCAAGGCGCGACTGGCCCGCTACGGCCTGTCCGGCGCGGCGTCGACCCGCAAGTGGGAGCGGTTCGACCAGCGGTTCGACGTGGCCCGGGAGCCCAACGAGGTCCACCGGTTCGGCTGGGTCGTCGAGATCGACCCGCTCGACCCGGACTCGACCCCGGTCAAGCACACCGCGCTGGGCCGCTTCAAGCACGAGGGCGCGAACGTGATCATCGCCCGCGACGGCCGCGCGGTCGCGTACATGGGCGACGACGAGCGCTTCGACTACATGTACAAGTTCGTGTCCGACGAGAAGGTCAAGCCGGGCAACAGCAAGCACGCCCGCGAGCACAACAAGAAGCTGCTCGACAACGGCACGCTGTACGTCGCGAGGTTCACCGGGGACAGCCCGGCGGCCGAGGTCGACGGCTCCGGCAAGCTGCCCTCCGACGGCGAGTTCGACGGTTCCGGCGAGTGGATCCCGCTGGCCGCGGGCACCCGGTCGTTCGTGCCCGGCTTCACCGCCGAGGAGGTCTACGTCTTCACCCGGCTCGCGGCGGACAAGGTCGGCGCGACCAGGATGGACCGCCCCGAGGACGTGCAGCCGAACCCGCGCAACCGCCGGGTGTACGCGGCGCTGACCAACAACACCGACCGCGGCAAGGCGGGCAAGGAAGGCGCCACCGAGCCGAACCCGCGGCTCAACAACCGGCACGGGCACGTGCTGGAGCTGGAGGAGCGCCGCGGCGACAACACCGCCACGTCGTTCTCCTGGAAGCTGCTGCTGGTGTGCGGCGACCCGACCTCGTCCGACACCTACTTCGGCGGCTACGACAAGAGCCAGGTCTCCCCCATCTCGTGCCCGGACAACGTCGCGTTCGACGCGCGCGGCAACCTGTGGATCTCCACCGACGGCAACGCGCTGAAGTCCAACGACGGCCTGTTCGCGGTGCCGGTCGAGGGGCCCTACCGCGGTCGGGTGAAGCAGTTCCTCACCGTGCCGAGGGGCGCCGAGACGTGCGGCCCGGTGGTGGAGGACGACTTCGTGCTGGTCGCCGTGCAGCACCCCGGCGAGATCGACGGCGCGTCGGCCGCCAACCCGCTGTCGCACTGGCCGGACGGCGGCACCTCCCAGCCGCGCCCGTCCGTGGTCGCGGTGTGGAAGAAGGACAAGGGCCGCATCTGCGGCTGACCCCCGAGGTGGAGGGCTCGCGCATCCGCCGAGCCCTCCACCCACCCGCGTGTCCTACGTTCAGGACGCGAGAGTCCTACGTTCAGGACGCGAGAGTCCTACGTTCAGGACGCGAGAGTCCTACGTTCAGGACGCGAGAGTCCTACGTTCAGAGCACCCGAGTTCAACGCTCGGAACGAGCCGTCACCCGTCCGGGGCGTGGGATCCGCGGGTCCGGTGCCGACTCCCGGGCGCCGGGAGTCGGGCTCGCGCGGTCCGGTTAGGGTCGACGCATGAGCCGTCCCGTTGCCCTGATCACCGGTGCGTCGCGCGGCGTCGGCGCGGCTGTCGCCCGGGTCCTCGCGCCGCCGCACGACCTGCTGCTGGGCGGTCGGGACGAGGCCGCGCTGGACGCGCTGGCCGGGTCGCTGGAGTCCGCCCGGCCGTGGCCGGTGGAGCTGACCGACGTCGACGCCCTGGCCGCCGCCACCTCCGACCTCACCCGCCTGGACGTCCTCGTGCACAGCGCGGGCATCGCGGAGCTCGGCCCGCTCGCGGAGGCGGGCGCCGACGTCTGGCGCCGCACCCTCGACGTCAACGTCGTCGCCGTCGCGGAGCTCACCCGGCTGGTGCTGCCGCTCCTGCGCACCGCCCGCGGACACGTGGTGCTGATCAACTCCGGCGCGGGCCTGCGGGCCAACCCCGACTGGGGCGTCTACGCGGCCAGCAAGTTCGCCCTCCGGGCCTTCGGCGACGCCCTGCGCGCCGAGGAGGACGACCTGCGCGTCACGTCCGTCCACCCCGGACGCGTCGACACCGACATGCAGCGCGGCGTCCGCGAGCAGGAGAGCGGCGACTACGAGCCGCACCTCTACCTGCACGCGGACTCCGTCGCCCAGGCCGTCGCCACCGCCGTGCACGCCGGTGACGACGCCCACTTCACCGAGATCGTCGTCCGACCCCGGCCGCGCCTCGGCCCGTGAACGCGCGCCGGCCGCGATCCGCCGCTCAGCGCAGCCGGGCGGCGACGACGCGGACGCCCGCCTGCGCCTCCCGCCGGTCCACGTTCGTGGTCTCGCCGTCGGCCACGACCTGCTTGCCCGCCACCCACACGTCCTTGACCCGCCGCGTCCCCGACGCCCACACCAGGTTCGCCAGCACCTGCTCGTCCGGCGCGTCCAACCCGGTGGCGAACGCCGGGTCGTCCACGTCCACGTGCACCACGTCGCCCCACCGACCGGCCTCCAGCGCACCGAGGTCGTCACGACCCAGCGCCGCCGCACCACCCCGCGTGGCCAGCAGCAACGCGTCCGCCGCCCGCATCGCCGTCGCGTCCCCCGTGCTCACCCGCGAGAGCAGGGCGGCCAGCCGGGCCTCCTCGAACAGGTCCAGGTCGTCGTTGGAGGCCGGACCGTCCGTGCCCAGCCCGACGGGCAGGCCCGCGTCCAGGTAGGACCGCAGGGGCGCGATGCCGGACGCCAGCTTGGTGTTCGACCCGGGGCAGTGCGCGACGCCCACCCGGTGCTTGGCGTAGATCGCCACGTCCTCCGGCGACAGGTGCACGGAGTGCGCGGACAGCACCCGCCCGCCCAGCACGCCCGCCTGCTCCAGCAGTCGCGGCACGGACCCGTGCGACTTGCGCTGCTCCATGTCCTCCTCCGGCGACTCCGCCACGTGGACCTGCACCAACGCGCCCCGGTCACGCGCCTCGCCCGCGATCTCCCCCAGCGCCTCCGGCGACAGGATGTACGCCGAGTGCGGCCCGTAGCTCAGCTCGACCCGCTCGTCCGGCCCGAACCGCAGGCCGTCGGCGTCGATCCACCGGGTGATCTCGTCGGTCATCGGCCGCCACGGCATCCCGGGCAGGTCCATGATCGCCGCGCCGAACAGCACCCGCGACCCGGCCGCGAGCACCGCGTCGGCCAGCTGCTCGCCGTGGAAGTACATCTCCGCGCTGGTGGTCACGCCGTTGCGCAGCATCTCCACCGCGCCGAGCAGCATGCCGACCCGGATGTCCTCCGGCTTCATCCTCGCCTCGGCGGGCCACATCGCCTCGCGCAGCCAGCGCAGCAGCGGCAGGTCGCCGCCCATCCCGCGCAGCAGCACCATCGGGCTGTGCGCGTGGGTGTTCACCAGGCCGGGCATCAGGATTCCGCTCAACCGGCGGACCTCGCCGGTGAACTCCGGCGCGTCGGCCTCCGGACCGACGTGCGCCACGCGGCCGTCGACGACGTCGACCACGGCGTCGCGCAGGACGGTGCAGGTGGGATCACAGGGCAGGACCACGGGGGCGTGCAGGCGGAGCGACATGTCCACGATCCTGCCGCACCCGATCCAGCCGTACCCGATCGAGCGACACACAAGGTGGCGGCCCACGCGGAGGGCCGTAACCCGAACAGTGGGTTTGACCTTCTGGGGCGGTGTTCACCCGCTGGATGGACGTAATCTCCGAACCGTTGGGAGAGGTGGTGGTCCCGCTGATCCGGCGAAGGAGTGACAGTGGCTCGTGGCGGTGGAAGCGCACAATCCGGCGAGCGGCGCGGCAGGGGGCAGCCCGCGGTGGCGGCCCTGCGCTCGGAGGCTGATTTCTCCGAGCCCGACCTGCCCCGGGAACGCCGTTGGCTCGCACTGTTCCTGTTGGTGCACCTGGTGGACGAACACGGTCGGATGAGCACCGCCTACCGGCGGCTGATCAGGCGTGCGGCCCGCGTGCCCGGGCACTGGGCCCACGGCCGCTCGCTCGGCGCGGTGCGGACCGAGGTGTCGCGCCTGATCGGCGTGAACGCGCGGACCGACAGCGTGCCCACGTGGGAGTGGGTCGCGGACCTGGTCCACCTGGCCGTGCACCCGAGGCTCGCGCCGGGCGTGCTGGCGACCGCCCGTCACCTGCACGGCCTGGTGACGGGTGAGCCGAACGACGCGCCCCGCCCGCGCTGGCTGGACCCGGCGGTGGAGAACGTGACCACGGCGATGATCGGCGGCCCGGAGTGGGCGCGCAAGCACGGCCTGCCCGCGCCCGCGATCACGCTGTCCGCGATCAAGCGGTCCGAGGTTCCGCAGGTCAAGCCGCTCAAGACCGAGCAGCCCGCGGTGGCGCAGACCCGGTCGGCCCGGTCCGAGGTGCCGCGGCTCGCGCCCGACATCGCGCTGCTGCACGACCTGCCGGCCGACGGCGGCGAGTCACCGGACCGCGAGTCGACCGCGTACGAGATGCTGTGGACCGTCGTCCGGGTGCACCGCGACGCCCAGGCGCGGATCGCGGAGCTGGAGCACCAGGTCCGCGAGCTGCACGAGGAGAACGCCCGGCTCTCCGGCGACGTCACGACGTGGCTCGGCGGCTACCGCCCGACCATCCCCGACCAGGACCGCGGCACGCGTCCGCGCAGGCCGGTGGCCGACCGCCACCTCGCCCTGCAGGACCCGGCCAGGGCGTTCACCTACCCGCTCCCCGCGGACCTGCCCTCGTCCGGTCCCACGGCGAGTTGACCCGCGAACGGCCCGGTGGCCCCAGGTCACCGGGCCACGGGCAGCGCGGCCCGCACCTCCCAGCCACCACCGGGGCGCGCGCCCGCGCTGAACTGGCCGCCGAGCAGCTCGACCCGCTCGCGCATGCCCACCAGCCCGTACCCGCCGGACCCGCCGACCGGCGCGGCCCGCTGCGCCCGCCCGTCGTCGGCCACCCGGACGTGCACCAGCCCGTCCGACACCGACACCGACACGTCCACGGCGGACGCGCCCTCGGCGTGCTTGCGCGCGTTGGTCAGCGACTCCTGCACCAACCGCAGCACCGAACCGCCCAGCGACGGCGGCACGGGCACCGGCAGGTCGACGTGCAGCCGCACCCGCTGACCCGACCGCTCCACCACGCCGCGCACGTCGTCGGCCAGGTCGCCGGCCACGGTCGGCGCGTCGCCCTCGGCCCCGCGCAGCGTCCCCACCAGGCGGCGCATCTCGGTCAACGCCTCGTTGCCGCTGCGCACGATGATCGGCAGCGCCTCGCCCGCGGCGGCCGGCACGGCCTGCGCCGCCTGCGCGTGCACCACCATCCCGGTCACGTAGTGCGCGATCACGTCGTGCAGCTCGCGGGCCAGCGCCATCCGCTCGGCGTGCTGCGCCGCGGCCACCTCGGCCCGCACGGCGGTCGCGCGTTCCCGGTCGCGGGCGCGGAAGTACAACCCGGTGCCGAGCGACAGCGCCAGCAGCACCGTGCCGCCGACCACCTGCTGCCAGCCGCCGGGCCCCTCGTAGGTGTCCGGCCAGTACTGCGACCAGTAGTCCGGCCGCACGGCCTGCGTGCCCGCGGCGACCACCAGGAGCACGGTCACCGCGATGGCGGCGCGCACCAGCGGCGCCTGCCGGACCACGACCGCGATGATCGCCATCACCGCCGCGGTCTCGCTGATCACCAGCCCGCTCATCAGGGGGACCTTCGGCGCGGCGTCCAGCACCCGGAGCACGACCGAGGACGCGGCGATCGCCGTGGCGGCGGTCAGCGCGGCGTCGAACGGGCGCCGCGGCGCGAGCACGGCCAGCGCGCACACCACGGCCGTGCCGGGCAGCTGCCACCGGTTCGCGTCACCGAGCTGTTCGACGACGAGGAGGAAGAGCAGGGCGCAGGCCAGCGGCCACTGGCGGCGGAGCAGGGCCCGCCACCCGACGTGTGTGCTGTCCACGAGGCCTCACCGTAGGTGGTCGTGGCGCCGACCGCGTCCGACCCCGGTCGGGTGGGCCGTCAACCGGAAGGCTGACCCGAACGCCTGCTGAAACACACCAGTGGCCGATGTCGGATGACGAATCCCGGGGTGACTCTTGAGTAGCGAGTCGGGGAACGGGAGGAACACCATGTTCGGAGTGGTAGCAACGTGGGCGGGTGCCGTGCTGGGCCTGCTGGTGCTGGTCCTGATGGCGTTGGCGGGCGTGCTGATCGACTCCCAGCGCTGACGGGTCAGCCCGGGAAGCCCCCTTCGCGCCGCCGGAGCAGTTCGGCGAGCCGACCGGGTGACTGGGGCTGGGTCGTCTCCGCGGGGGCGGGGGAGAAGCGGGTGGGGCCGCCCGCGCGGGCCCGTCGGGCGGCCGAGGGGTCGAGCCGGAACGCGGGCCGGTTGCCGGTGTGGCGTTGTCGGGAGCGCAGCCACGACAGCCGGTGCAGCGACTCGGCGTGGTGGTCGGTGATGGTCACCTCGGCCCGGTCGAAGGAGTGCAGGACGGCCCGGTTGAGCTCCACCACGGCGCGGTCGCGCCACAGCGAGCGCTCGGTGGACGTGTCCAGGCCCAGGGCCTCGGCCACGGGGCGGGCCGCGCCGTAGGCGTTCTCGTCGGCCAGGCTCCGGGCGCCGATCTCCGCGCCGACGAACCACGAGTTGAACGGCGCGGCGGGGTAGGTGACGCCGCCGATGGTCAGCCGCATGTTGGTGATCACGGGCACCGCGTGCCAGCGCAGGCCGAGGTCGTCGAACCAGGGCAGGTCGGGGTGGTCCAGGGCCACCTCGTGCACCACGTCGGGCGGGACGGTGAACAGCCGCACGCCCTCGTGCGCGGTCTCCACCACCAGCGGCAGCAGGTCGAAGCGGCCCGGCGGGGACGGCGGTCGCCAGCCCATGCCCTGCACGGCGTCGGTGAAGTCACGGTAGCGGCGGTCGCCCGTGCCGTCGCCGTAGCCCGCGTACCGGACCAGCTGCTCGTTCCAGATGCACGGTCCGGGCGCGGCCGGGGTGTCCGGGGCGAACACGGTGACCAGCGGTCGGATCCGGCCGCCGTTGGTCGCCAGGCGCAGGTGCTCGACGCACTCGGCCGCCACCGCGGCGGCGTTGCGGAAGCCGCGCAGGTCGCGGACCTTCAGCCGGCGCCACGGCACGCCGCTGGTGCACCACCCGGAGTCGCGCAGCGCGATCCGCGCGCCGTAGGCGAGCTCGTTGGGCGTGTGGCGGTAGGTGCCGGTCTCCGCGATCTCGTCGCGGACCTGGCTCAGCCGGGGCCCGACGGGTCCGGCTCCGGGGTGGGCGATGTGGAACATGCGGAGGAAGCCATCCGCGGCGTCCACGTCGCACGTCATCGGTTCGTGGTCGACTACGGTCACGGGCGGTAACCGTAGTTGCGGAACCGTGTCACACGTCACTGCCAGACGGGGCACATCGGGTGATCAACAAATCCCACCCGATCCAGTGACGAAACCACGGGCAGTCGCCGTGTCGACGGTCCGGCGCCGGGACTTTATGACACGGTCAGGTGAGTTCCACCCGCTCGAACGTCAGGTCGTGGCTGATCCGGTCCTCCTCGACCGCCCGCTGCTCGAACTTGGTCACCGGTCGCCACTCCGGCCGCGGCGCCCAGCCGTCGTGCCGGTTGCGCAGCAGCGGCTCGGCCGAGCACACCTGGAGCATCTGCTCGGCGTACTCCTCCCAGTCCGTCGCCAGGTGCAGCGTGCCGCCGGGCTCCAGGCGCGTGGCGACGAGGTGCACGAACTCGGGCTGCACCAGCCGGCGCTTGTGGTGCTTCTTCTTGGGCCACGGGTCGGGGAAGAAGATCCGCACCCCGGCCAGCGAGCCGGGCTCCACGTGCTCGGTGAGCAGGTCGACCGCGTCACCGCGCAGGACCCGCAGGTTGGTCGCGCCGAGCGCCTCGGCGCGCAGCAGGAGCTGCGCCAGGCCGGGCTTGTAGACCTCGACGGCCACGTAGTTGACCTCGGGAGCGGCGGCGACCAGCTGGGAGGTGGTCTCGCCCATCCCGGAACCGATCTCCAGCAGCACCGGCGCCTCGCGCCCGAACCACTGGTGGAAGTGCACGGGACCGGCCGGGAGCGCCTTGACCTCCTGGCCCAAGCGCTCCCAGTGGCGGTCCCATGCGCGCTGCTGCCCCACCGTCATCCGTTCGCCGCGTTGGACGTAGCTGACGACGGATCGATGGTGCGGCGGTCGCTGGTGGCTGGACGTCACGGGCGTACAGCCTAGGTGGTGCGCTAAGCGATGTTCTCCAGGTCCTCGATCTGCTCGCGCAGCTCGGCGGGGGTGAACTCGATGGGTTGGCGCTGACCGTGGCCCCGGTGCGCGGGGAGCAGGTCCACGAAACCGGCGTGCCGGTCGGTGAACTGCACCGTGGTCGGCTCCGCGGGCCCGTACACGCCGCTCTCGGACGGCACGAACTCCCAGTACCCGACCTCGCCCTCGGTCGCCCAGGGGACGAACACCCAACCCGGTCGGCTCGCCAGCAACCGGGCCACCTCGTCCTCCAGGGCGAACGCCGCCGCGCGCGAGGCGATCCTGCCCCGGTCCAGGGCCCGCAACCACCAGGGTGCCGGTGCGTCCGGACCGACCGCGCGGAACAACGTGAGCACTTGCTGCTCGTCGGCCCGGTGGATCCAGGCCCGACGGGTCTGCGCGGGTGAGTCGGCCAGACCGACCCCTCCCGCGGCTTCGATCGCGTGCGACCATTCCAACGCCAACATCGGTTCGACGCGAAGGGCGTGGTCGCGTTGCCGTGGCAGCTCCTTGGACTTGGTGGCCGAGTGGTCGGCGTTCAGGTCCGGATCAAGCACCGTCACGGGTTCACCTCCGGTGGGTTCCTTGACGGGGGGTATCCGAATTCGCGTGCGGGCAGGCGCCCACCTCACGATTCGCGCTTTCCATCTGACCCGGTTCAGAAGCACTTGTCATGGGGCTGTGCCCGAGTTCACGACGACTTAACGAACGGCTTACTCCGCTTGCCTCAATGAAGAACTGTGAAACATGATTGACATGGAATATCTGTGATTCCGACCACAGGGGGAATTGGGTGACGGGAAGAGCGCTCGTCGCGGCCGTCCTGATCGCGGTGCTCCTGCCGGGCACCGCCCGCGCGCAGACGATCGAGGAGCAGCAGTGGCACCTGGCCGCCCTGGACGTCCCGACCGCGCACGCCACCACGCGGGGTGAGGGCGTGGTCGTCGCGGTGGTCGACTCGGGCGTGGACGACACCCGCCCGGACCTCGCGGGCGCGCTGCTGCCCGGCTCCGGGTTCGGCTCGGCCAAGGGCACCGACGGCACCGAGGACAACGACGGGCACGGCACCGCGATGGCGACGCTGATCGGCGGCCGGGCCGTGGACGGCGGCGCGCTCGGCGTGGCGCCCGGCGCGATGATCCTGCCGGTCTCGGTCGGCGCGGACGGCGACAAGTTCACCACCGCGTCCGTCGCCGAGGGCGTGACCTGGGCCGTCGACCAGGGGGCCGACGTCGTCAACCTGTCGCTGACCTCGCTCGCGACGCTCACCCCCGACCTGCTGCGCGCGGTCAACTACGCGTTCGACCACGACGCCGTGGTGGTCGCCGGGACGGGCAACGACGGCGCCGAGCACGTGGGCGCACCGGCCAACATCAAGGGCGTCATCGCGGTGTCCGGCACGGTCGAGGGCAACGCGCCGTGGCCGGAGTCCAACACCGGCCCGGAGACGGTGCTCGCCGCGCCCGCGCAGCGGATCGTCACCGCCGTGCCGCTGAAGGTCGTGGACACCGGCTACGCCGAGGTGGACGGCACGAGCGCGGCGACGGCGCTGGTCTCGGGCGCGGCGGCGCTGGTGCGCGCCCGCTACCCGGAGCTGGACGCGGGCAACGTGGTGAACCGGCTCATCGCCACCGCGACCGACCTGCTGGCGCCCGGTCGGGACAACGCCACCGGCTTCGGGCAGGTCAACCCGGTCGCGGCGCTGACCGCCGACGTGCCGCCGGTGCAGCGCAACCCGCTGCTGCCACCACCGCGCGAGTCGTCGTCCGAGGCGACGACGTCGGGGCAGGGAGTCGCCCTGCCGCCACCGCCCGACCGGTCCGGCGCGGCCGGGGTGGACGGCCGCACGCGGTTGCTGGTCGCCCTCGGTGGTCTTCTCGCCGCCGGGGTCGTGGTGGCGGTGGTGAGCCTGCTGCTGGCCCGGCGCAGCCGAATCCGCCGGGCGCCGGCGCCGGTCATCACCGAAATCCCGCCGCCGTCCGACGACTTCTGGCGCACCGACCGGTTCTGATCAATCACGACGCGATTCCCGGTCGGTGGTGCACGACCGGGTGACGCGGAACAGGTCAGTCGGCCGCGTGGTATTCCACGGATTCCTTCGTCAGCTGCATGAAGGCCTCCTCCAGGGAACCGAGTTGCGGGCTCAACTCGTGCAACGTGATGCCGTTGGACGCGGCCAGCTCACCGATGAACGACGGCTCCACGCCGTGCACGACGAACGCGCCGTCGGCCGTCGTGCCGTCGGTGACGCGGGCCCGCCCGTCCAGCAGCCCCCGCAGCCGCTCGGCCTGGGGTGAGCGGACGCGGACGGTGTCCTCGGTGGCGTCCTTGATGAACTGCTCGGTGCTGGTCTGCGCGATGAGCTTGCCGCGCCCGATCACGATCAGGTCCTGCGCGGTCTGGGCCATCTCCGAGAGCAGGTGGCTCGACACGAACACGGTGCGGCCCTCGTCGGCGAGCCGGTGCATGAACTGCCGGATCCAGAGGATGCCCTCCGGGTCCAGGCCGTTGCCCGGCTCGTCGAACAGCAGCACCTTCGGGTCGCCCAGCAGGGCGCCCGCGATGCCGAGGCGCTGGGCCATGCCCAGGGAGAAGCTGCCGGCGCGGCGCTTGGCGACCTGGGTGAGGCCGACGATGTCCAGCACCTCGTCCACCCGTCGGGCCGGGAGGCGGTTGGACCGGGCCAGCCACTGCAGGTGGGCCCGAGCGGAGCGGTTGGGGTGCACCCACTTGGCGTCCAGCAGCGCGCCCACGACGCGCAGCGGCTGGCGCAGCGACCGGTAGTCCCGGCCGTCGACGGTGACCCGGCCGCGGGTGGGGCTGTCCAGGCCCAGGACCATCCGCATGGTCGTGGACTTGCCCGCGCCGTTGGGGCCGAGGAAACCGGTGACGCGACCGGGTTGCACGGTGAACGACAGGTCGTCCACGGCCACGGTCTTGCCGTAGTGCTTGGTGAGGCCGGTCGCTTCGATCATGACATCTCCCGTCCGATCACACGCATGTGGCGAACCTGTGCGGGAGGAGCCCGGACCACCCCCCGAAGGTGACCCGAGCTCCTCCCATCCCCCTGGACCGCTCCGCGCGCCGACCCCCGACGTCGGCGGCACGGGCTCCCGTTACGCGTCCCGCCGCTTCACCACGACGAGCGAGATGATGTAGACGACCAGCGCGATCCCGGCGAAGTACGCGAACGAACCCCACGGGCTCAGCTCACCGATGGCGGGCGGCCCCTGGCCGTCGGGGATCACGCTCGGGTCCGGGTCGCCGAAGATGAACTTGCTGGCCACGGTGAACGGCATCCACTTCTGGATGTCGTCACCGATGTTCGGGATGAACCCGACCACGCTCTCCACGACCAGCGCGAACACCAGGATGATCGACACCGCGCCCGCGGTCTGCCGCACCAGCGCGCCCACGCCCAGGGCGAGCAGCGCGCCCGCGGCGAAGACGAGGCCGACGCCGGCGATGTGCCGCCAGTCGTTGGCCGAGGTCAGCGCCAGCTCGGAGTTGTCGGCGGCGAGCACCCAGCTCAGCGCCCACGACCCGAACGAGGAGGCCAGGCCGACCAGCGCCGACAGCACCACGACCACGACCGCCTTGGCGATCATCGGTGAGATGCGGTCCGGCACGGCCTGGAACGTCGACTTGATGGTGCCGAAGCGGTACTCGGTGGTGACCGCCAGCGCGGCCATCACCATGACCACGTACAGGCCGAACGTGTGGGTGAACACGGCACCCAGGACGGGCATCGGGGAGCCGTCCCAGTTCGCCGCGATGATCGCGGTGATGCCGACGGTCAACCCGAGCGCCAGCAGCATGCACCACCAGGGCGAGCGGGTGGAGAAGAGCTTGATCCGTTCAACGGCGAGCAGAGTCATCGGTGGTCACTTCCCCGTCTCGGCGAGTTCGGCGTGGTACTCCACAGAATCGCCGGTGAGCTGCATGAATGCCTGTTCGAGCGATCCGCGCTGCGGGCTCAGCTCGTGCAGCACCACGCCGCCGGCCGCCGCGATGTCGCCGATCTCGTCACTCTGCGCGCCCGACACGCTGAGCGAGCCCTCGGCGTCCTGGGTGACGGTGAAGCCCTTGTCGATGAGCATGGCACCGAGCTTGTCCGCGTGCGGGCTGCGCACCCGAACGGTGTTCTCGGTCGACCGCTCCACGAACTCGGTGGTGCTGGACTGGGAGATGAGCTTGCCGCGGCCGATGACGACGAGGTCCGTCGCGGTCACCGCCATCTCCGACAGCAGGTGGCTCGACACCAGCACGGTGCGGCCCTCGGCCGCCAGGCCCTGCATGAACTGGCGGATCCAGAGGATGCCCTCCGGGTCCAGGCCGTTGACCGGCTCGTCGAACAGCAGCACGCCCGGGTCGCCCAGCAGGGCGCCCGCGATGCCGAGGCGCTGGGACATGCCCAGCGAGAAGCCGCCCGCGCGGCGCTTGGCGACCTTGGCCAGACCGACCATGTCGAGCACCTCGTCCACCCGGCGGTCGGGCAGGCCGTTGGACTTCGCCAGCCACAGCAGGTGGGCCCGCGCGGAGCGGTTGGGGTGCACCCACTTGGCGTCCAGCAGCGCCCCGACCGTGCGCAACGGGCGGTCGAGCTGCGCGTACGGCTTGCCGTCGATCAACACCCGACCCGCGCTCGGCCGGTCGAGGCCGAGGATCATCCGCATGGTGGTGGACTTGCCGGCGCCGTTGGGACCGAGGAACCCGGTCACCCGACCGGGCTGGACGGTGAAGGACAGGTTGTCCACCGCCACCGTCTTCCCGTAGCGCTTGGTGAGGCCGATAGCCTCGATCATGATTTCTCCCCTGGACGACACATCTCCCCCGGACTGGCCTGAACACTGCCCGATCGACCGGGGTTCGCACATCGGTCTGTAGTTGACTCGTCCGTGCGACTTCAGTCTTATCGTCCTCGCTACCTCGGTTGCAGTAATCCGTGTTCACCCTGAGTCGACCCTGAGATGCGCGGGGACAAACCAGACCAACCGCGCGTGTCCTACGTCCGGAACACGAGTGTCCTACGTCCGGGGCACCCGAGTTGAACGCTCAGGACGGCCGGAGCGGGCGGCCTAGGCGGCGAAGTACCGGTCCAGCACGGTCGCCGCGCCGTCGTCGAGGACCGTTCCGGTGACCGCGTCCGCGACCTGCTGCACGGTCACCGGCGCCTGGCCCATGGCCACCCCGTGCGCGGCCCACCGCAGCATCTCGACGTCGTTGGAACCGTCACCGATGGCCAGCGTGTCCTTCTCCGACACGCCGAGCGCGCGCCGCAGCTCCTCCAGCGCCGCGCCCTTGGTCACGCCGGGCGGCGACAGCGTCAGCCACGGCTCGGTGTGGTCGCACGACGCCGTCACGCCGGGCAGCTCCACGTCCATCAGGCGCAGCGCCAGCTCCTCGGGCGTGCGGCCGACCCAGCGCATGACCAGGCGCGACGTGCGGGTGGACACCAGCTCCGCCAGCGTCACCTCGCGGACCTCGCCCCACAGGTCGCCGTCCGGGAACCGGCCGAACGACAGGTTCCCGACCCCGGTCAGCTCCACCGCGAACACCGTGTCGGGCAGCAGGGCGCGCAGGCGCTCGACCGACGGACCGGGGTCGAACTCGACCTTCCGGACCACCTCGCGGGTGGTCGTGTCCCACCACACCGCGCCGTTGGAGCAGATCGCGGTGGTGCCGCGCAGGCCCAGGTCGTCGATGATCGGCCGGGTGCCGACGAGGCTGCGGCCGGTGGAGAGGACGACCCGCGCGCCGTGGTCGACGGCCCGGTCGATGGCCGCGCGCACCGCCGGCGCGACGTCCTCGCGGCCGACGGGGGTGATGGTGCCGTCGATGTCCAGGGCGATGAGTCGGGGTCTCCAGGTCACTGGGTTCACCCTAGTGGGCGAAGGTTACTGAACCGTGGTTCAATAACTGCGTGGCACGACCGAAGACGATCACGGACGAACGGCTGCTGGCCGCGGCGGCGGAGGTGATCGGCCGCAAGGGGCCGGGGTTCACCGTCGCCGACGTGGCCGAGCGGGCGGGCGTCTCGGTGGGCACGGTGGCGCACCGGTTCGGCTCGAAGAGCGGGTTGCTCCAAGCCCTGACCAGGCAGACCTCGGACGCGAACGTGCGGCGGATGCACGAGGCGGCGGCCGCGGCGGCGGACCCGGCCGACGGGTTGCGGGCGGCGCTGCTGACCTGGTTCGAGGGCATGACGGACCCGGCGGAGGCGCAGAACCACCTGGCGCAGCTCGGCGTCGACCTGATCGACCCGGAGCTGCGGGCGCTGCTGGCCGACCTGTACGCGACGACCGAGCGGACCGTGGTGGAGCTCACCCGGCGGGCGGACCTGCCGCACGGGCCGCCACCGGAGCGCGCGGCGCGGGTGCTCACCGGGTTGCTCTACGGCGTGTCGATGGACTGGTCGATCCGCCCGCGCGGCGAGCTGGCGGATCGGCTGGCGCAGGACGTGGACGCGGTGCTGGACGCGTGGAAGGGGAGATCGTGAAGGCGTTGGACGGGAAGGTCGCGGCGGTGACGGGGGCGACGCGGGGCGCGGGGCGTGCCATCGCGGTGGAGCTGGGCGCGGCGGGCGCGACGGTGTTCGTCGGCGGCCGGTCGACGCGCGGGAACCGGTCGCCCATCGGCCGGGACGAGACGATCGAGGAGACGGCGGAGCTGGTCACGGCGGCGGGCGGCCGGGGTGTCCCGGTGCGGTGCGACTTCACCGTGACGGAGGACGTCGACGCGTTCCGCGCCCGCATCGAGTCCGAGGTGGACGGTCGGCTGGACATCCTCGTGGACGACGTGTGGGGCGGCGAGGCGGACACGCAGTTCGGCGTGTTCTGGGAGCAGGACCTGGACCGGCAGCTGCGGATGTGGCGCAACAGCGTGCAGGCGCACCTGGTCACCCTGCACCGCCTGCTGCCGCTGCTGGTCGGCCGGCCGGGCGGGCTGCTGGTCGAGGTGACCGACGGCGACAGCGACGAGTTCTACAGCGAGTCGCTGGCCTACGACTCGGTGAAGGTCGCGATCCGCCGGTTCGGCACGGTGCTGGCGAAGGAGCTGGAGCCGTTCGGCGGCACGTCGGTCGCCGTCACGCCGGGCTTCCTGCGGTCGGAGCAGATGCTGGAGCACTTCGGCGTCACCGAGGAGAACTGGCGCGACGCCATCGCGAAGGAACCGCACTACGCGATGTCCGAGACGCCGCGCTACCTGGGGCGGGGCGTGGCGGCGCTGGCCGCCGACCCGGACCGCCACCGGTTCACCGGCAAGGCGCTCGCGTCGTGGACCCTCATGCGGGAGTACGGCTTCACCGACCTGGACGGTTCCCGGCCGGACTGGGGCCGCTGGTTCGAGGAGGTCTTCAAGGCGGGCGTCGACCCGACGACGGTGGACGCGTCGCGGTACCGGTGACGTCCCCCGGCGGGGGGCCGGTCGACTGGCCCCCCGCCCGGTCCTCAGGTCAGCTAGATCGGAAGAGCGTCGGGGTGGGAAAGAGTGTGCACCACCCT
>NZ_JBFAAX010000053.1:0-24308 GCF_040639995.1 Actinosynnema sp. NPDC023658
CGGGGTCCGCCCCGGCGTCACGGGCTCACGCCGCTCGCCCTCAGCCGGCGGGCGGCCAGCGCCCGGATGATCTCGGGGTCCTGCCGGCGCCAGCCCTCCACCGGGTCGCCGGGGAACGCCGCCAGGTCGCGCAGCGACAGGGTGTTCAACGCGTGCAGCGCGAGCAGGTCGAGGCGGCCCTGGTCGCGCAGCCGCCGGGCCACCCCGGCCCGGCGGGCGAACCTCAGGCGCAGCGGCAGCCACGTGATCAGCACGAACGCCAGCGGGATCGCGATCAGCGCGACGGTCAGCCACAGCGCGGTGGACTCGACCGCCTGCACCTGGGCGTCGCCCGCCTGGGTCAGCGTGCCGCCCGCGGACCGGCCGCGTTCCAGCGCGTCGGCCAGCTTCCCGCCCACCAGCGGCACGTCGCGGGCCTTGGCGGCGGCGTCGCCGAACGTGTCGGCCAGGTTCCGCCCGGCGTCGGCCAGGCCGTCGCCCGGAGCGCGCAGGGTGCGGACCGCGTCGCCCACCGCCGTGGCGACCCGCACCCAGAACCACGTCCACGCGACCACGAGCAGGTCGGCTGCCACTTGGAGGACCGTGCGGGGCGAGGGATCCGCGTACCACTTCATGGGTGGTGGTCTTACCAGGTGCGCGTTACCGGAAACCGACGTGATGGTCGTCGCCGTGCCCGAGCGGGCCGCGGACGTCACCCGTGCCACTAATGTCGGGGTCGTGGGCATGACGTTCGGTGAGCTGCTGCGGGCGCACCGGTTGCGGGTCCGGTTGACCCAGGAGGACCTGGCGGAGGGTTCCGGGGTCAGCGTCCGGGCGATCAGCGACATGGAGCGCGGTCGCGCGAAGGGCCCCCAGCGGCGCACGGTGGAGGCGCTGGCCGGTGTGCTCTCGCTGGCGGAGCGGGAGATCCGGGAGTTGCTGGACGCGGCCAAGGAGGGCCGGGTGCGGCGGTCGGTGACCCAGGCGGCGTCCCCGGTGGCGCCGTCGGCGTTGCCGCCCGACGTCGCGGACCTGACCGGGCGCGAGGGCGAGCTGGCCGCGTTGGCGGCGGTGGCCGCCCAGGCGCGCACGACGTCCCTGGTCGTGGTGCACGGCCCGCCCGGCGCGGGGAAGACGACGTTGGCGGTGCGGGCGGCGTACCAGTTGGCGTCTCGTTTCGCGGACGGGTGCTTCTTCTTCAACCTGCGCGGCATGGACGTGCGACCGGTGCACCCGTCGGAGGTGGTGCACCGGATGCTGCTGGCGCTGGGGGTGGAGGAGAAGCAGGTCCCGGCCGGCGAGGCGGAGCGGTCCGACCTGTACCGGGCGCGGCTGCGCGAGCGGTCCACGTTGCTGGTGCTGGACAACGCCTCGGACGAGGCGCAGGTGCGCCCGCTGCTGGCGACCGGGTCGGGGTCGCTGGTGGTGGTGACGTCCCGGTTGGTGCTCGGCGGGTTGGAGGCGAGCAGGCGGATCGGGTTGGACGTGCTGGGTCCGGGTGAGTCGTTCGAGCTGCTCGGCGCGATCGCCGGGCGGACCAGGGTCGGCGCGGAGCCGTTGGCGACGGCGCGGGTGGCGAAGCTGTGCGGGCACCTGCCGCTGGCGCTGCGGATCGCGGGCAACCGGCTGGCCAGCCGTCCGAAGTGGACGATCGAGCACCTGGCCGGGCAGCTGGTCGACGAACGGCGGCGGCTGTCCGCGCTGACGGCGGGCGACCTGCAGGTTCGGACCGCGTTCGAGATGTCCTACCGGCAGCTCGGGGAGAAGGCCGCGGTGCTGTTCCGCAGGCTGTCGCTGGTGCCCGGGGTCGACTTCGGACCGGACGTGGCCGCGGTGCTGGCGGGCGTGGACCGGTTCGCCGCCGAGGACACGCTGGAGGAGCTGGTCGACATGAGCCTGCTGGACACCGCCGAGGTGCCCGGCCGGTACGTGTTCCACGACCTCGTCCGGGTGTTCGCCGGTGAACGGCTGGTGGACGAGGAGCCGGCGCCGGTGGTCGGGCAGGCGCGGCGGCGGGTGGTGGACTGGCTGCTGGACACGGCGGTGGAGGCGGCCGGGTTCTTCGGCCCGGACGCGCGGTCCGCGCCGTCGGGTCCGCTGCGCAGCCAGGAGGACGCGGACGCGTGGCTCACCGCCGAGGCGGCGAACTGGTCGGGTGCGCTGCGGTGGGCGCAGGCCGACGGGGCGCACGCCGAGGTGCTGCGGCTGGCGACCGCGATGCACTGGTACTCCGACCAGCGGGGGCGGCCGGAGACGTGGGTGGAGGTGTTCACCGCCGGGGTGGCGGCGGCGCGGGCGTTGGGCAGCGTGCGGGACGAGGCCGTGCAGCTGAACTTCCTGACGTGGACGCTGGCCGTGCTCATGCGCCGGTACGAGGACGCGCTGGCGTTGTACGAGGAGGCCTCCCGCGCGGCGGAGGCGGCCGGTGACCGGAGGGAGCAGGCCTGGGCCTGGCACTACCGGTCGGTGTCCGAGCTGCGGACCGGGCGGTTGGAGGAGGCCCAGGTCAGCGCGCGGCGGGCGCAGGAGCTGTTCCGGCTGGCCGGGTACCCGTTGGGCGAGCAGATCTCGTTGTCCTGCTTGGCCTTGGTGCTCGACGGGCTGGCCCGGTACGAGGAATCGGTGCGGGTGCACCGGGAGCTGCTGACCGTGATGCGGTCCGGGAAGCTGGACCTCGCGCCGGTGATGGTGACCGAGATGTCCGCGACGCTGCTGGTGCGCATGGCGGACAGCCTGGTGCGGCTGGGGCGCTGGCCGGAGGTGCTGACCGCGGCGGACGAGGCGTTGGAGCTGCTGCGCGCGACGACCGCGCCGTCGAGCCTGTCCGACGCCCACTACCTGCGGGGGCTGGCGCTGCACCGGCTCGGTGATCCGGTGGGTGCCCGGACCGAGCTGGTGCGGGCGGCGGGGTTGGCCGCCGACCACCGCCACCGCCGGTTGGCGGCGGTGCTGGACGCGTTGGCCGAGCTGCACGACGACTTGGGAGACCCGGTCGCGGCTGGGGGTTACCGCGACCGGGCCGAGGCCGTGAAGTCAGCCGATCGGTGATGCGTTCCTCGCCATCGCCGGTCCTTCCATGACGTGCTCCTGGGGGTGCTCCCAGTCAATCGCCCGCGCGCGCCCGACACCACGCAGAACAACCGGCAGAAGTACGTGCAGTCCCCCGGTCGGGTAACCCCGGCGCGACCGGCCGCTCCGGCACGGTGCCGGTCGAGCACGGTGCCGGTCGAGCACGGGGTCAGTCGAGCACGGCGAGCGCGTCGATCTCCACCAGCAGCTTCGCGGGCAGCCCGACGTAGACGGTGGTGCGCGCGGGGAACGGCTCCTCGGTGACGAACTCGCCGTAGACGGCGTTCATCTCCGCGAAGTGGGCGGTGTCGGTGAGGTAGACGCGCAGCATCACCACGTCGGACAGCGACGCGCCGCCCGCCTCCAGCACGGCGAGCACGTTGCGCATCGCCTGCCGGGTCTGCTCGGCCACCGTCTCACCGACGATGGCGCCGGTGGCCGGGTCGAACGCGACCTGGCCCGCCACCTGCAGGATCGGGCCCTTGCGGACGCCCTGGGAGAACGCGGCCACCGGGGTGGGCGCGTCGGCGGTCCTGATCTCGGTCTTCGACATGTGTTGTGCGTTCCTCTCTGGTGGACCCTGGTGGGACGGATCGCCGGCCGCGCCGACGGGTCAGTCGCGCGGCGACCAGCCGCACTCGACGGAGGCCGCGCGCGTGGCGGTGAGCAGGTCGGGCAGGTGGCCGAGCAGGCCCTCGTAGTCGAGCAGCACCTTGGGCACGGACATCGACACGGCCGCCACCACCTCGCCCCGCGCGCCGCGGACGGGCGCGGCGATGCAGTGGATGAAGTCCTCGTGCTCGGCGTTGTCGACCGCGTACCCGGCGGAGCGGACGCGGTCCAGCTCGGCCAGGTAGGCCTCCGCCGAGGTGATGGTGTTCGCGGTCAGCGGCACGTAGTCGATGGACCGCGCGACCTCGCGGCGGCGCGGCTCGGGCAGGTCCGCCAGCAGCACCTTGGCCACCGCGGTGCAGTGCAGCGGGGCCCGTCTGCCGATGCGCGAGTACATCCGCATCGGGTGGGTGCTGTCGTACTTGTCGATGTAGATCACCTCGCCGTCCTCGTAGGACGCGAGGTGGACGGTGTAGCCGGTGCGGGCGTTGAGCTCGCGCAGGGCGTTCTCGGCGCTGCGCCGCACGTCCCGCTCCTCCAGCGCCCGGTTGGCGAGGTCGAACAGGGCGGTGCCCAACCGGTAGTGGTGCACGCCCTCGCGCTGCACGAACCGGTGCGACTCCAACGTGCGCAACAGCCTCATAGTGGTCGACTTGTGCACCTCGATGACGCCCGACAGCTCGTCGAGCGTCTTCGGTCCGGTGGCCAGTTCCCCCACCAGGGTCAACGCCCGGTCCAGGCTTTGGCTCATCGACCTCTCCTCAGGTGTGCGGCGGCCCACGTGCGGGAGTCGGCGTCCAGCAGCGGCGCGGTCACCGCGGCCGGCAGCGACTCCCCGACATCCTCCCTGGTGAGCAGCGCCGAGGCGGCTTGGAGGTGCCCGACGCGCAGCCGGCGTGCCGGTGGCTCCCCGGCCAGGTGCGCGGCGAGGTAGCCGGCCGCGAACGCGTCGCCCGCGCCGACCGGCTCGACCACGTCCACCCGCAGGCCGGGTTGGAACGTCGTCGCACCGCCCTCGACCACGGTCGCGCCCCGCGCGCCGTGCTTGACCACGAGCGTCGTCGGGCCGGGCAGCAACGCCCGCAGCTCGGCCGGGTCGCCGGTGCCCCACACCGCCCGCGCCTCGTCGGAGCCCGCCAGCACGACGTCCGCGCCGTCGGCCAGGTCCCGCAGCACCGACGGGTCGCGGTCGTGCCACAGCGCGGGCCGCCAGTTGAGGTCGAACGACACCGGCACCGCCCGCGGCCTGCGCAGCACCGCGCGCAGCAGCTCCAGGCAGCTGTCCGACAGCGCCGCGGTGATCCCGCTGACGTGCACCAGCGCGATGTCGGCCGGGTCGAGCGACTCCAGCACGTCCGGGCCCATCGCGGACGCCGCCGAGCCGTGCCGGTAGTACCGCACGGGGCTGCCCCCGGCGGCGGCCTCCTTCACGTAGAGGCCGGTCGGCCGGTCCGGGTCGACCCGCACGCCGGTGACGTCCACGCCCGCGCCGCCCACCGCGTCGAGCACCGCGCCGCCGAACGCGTCGTCACCGACGGCGCTCACCCACCGGCTGCGCACGCCCAGCCGCGCCAGGTGGACGGCCACGTTCGACTCGGCGCCGCCGACCGCCCGCGTCCACGTGCGCGCCGCGCGCACCGGACCGGGTTCGGCGGGCACCAGGACCGCCATGGTCTCGCCCAGGCACACCACACCGCCCGGCAGGTCGAACCGCATCCGTGCTCCTCCGGACTTCTCCCAGGTGGACGGTGTCCCTCGTTGACGCCGGCGGCGACCGATGTTACACACTCTGGTATCACATCGCGCAATAGCCGTTGCGGCATATGCAACGTGAGGAGCGACTGAGTGGACCTCGACGCTGTGGCCGCCATCCGCGACGAGCGGGTCGACTGGCGGTTCAAGGGCCTGCCCGCCGACGCGTTCGGCGCGACGATCGGTGACCTGGCCGCGCGCCGGCTCGACCTGTTCACCGGCGGATTCGTCGGTCCGCTGGTCGTGCTGGACGCCGCCGCGCTGGAGCACAACCTCGCCACCATGGCCCGCTGGTGCGCCGACCGGGGCGTGCTGCTGGCGCCGCACGGCAAGACGACCATGGCCCCGCAGCTGTTCGCCCGCCAGCTGGAGCACGGCGCGTGGGGCATCACCGCGGCCAACACCAGCCAGCTGCGGGTCTACCGGGCGTTCGGGGTGCGACGGGTGCTGCTGGCCAACCAGCTCGTCGACCCGGCCGGGTTGCGGTGGCTGGCCCGCGAGCTGGACGCCGACGACGCGTTCGAGTTCACCTGCTGGGTGGATTCGGTCGCGGGCGTGGAGCGGATGACCGAGGCGCTGGGCGCGGTCGGGCGGCCGGTCGACGTGCTGGTCGAGCTCGGTGCGCCCGGCGGGCGGACCGGCGCGCGCGATCACGCCACGGCGCTGGAGGTGGCCCGTGCCGCCGCCGCGAGCCCCGCGCTGCGCCTGACCGGTGTCGGCGGTTACGAGGGTGCGCTGGCGCACGACGCGTCACCCGCGGCGCGGTCCGTCGTGGACGGTTACCTGACCTCGTTGCGGGAGCTGGCGATCGCGCTGCACGGGGTGTTCGAGACCGACGAGCCGATCGTCACGGCGGGCGGCAGCGCGTACTTCGACCAGGTGACCGCGGCGCTCACCGCGCCGTGGCCGTTCCCGGTGCGGCCGGTGCTGCGCAGCGGCGCGTACATCACCCACGACGACGGGTTCTACCGCGGCATCTCGCCCCTGGGCCGCACGCCCGGCGCGCAGCCGTTCCGCAGTGCGTTGCGCGCCTGGGCGCAGGTCACCTCGCGGCCCCAGCCGGACCTGGCGCTGCTGACGCTGGGCAAGCGCGACGCGTCGTTCGACGAGGGCCTGCCCGAACCGCAGGTCCGGCGCGGCCGGGACGGCGTCGAGCGCCCGTTCTCCGCCGAGGTCACCGCGCTCAACGACCAGCACGCGTTCGTGCGGCTGTCCGGTGACGACGTCGAGGTCGGTGACTGGGTCGGCCTCGGCCTGTCCCACCCCTGCACGGTGTTCGACAAGTGGCCGCTGATCCCGGTGGTCGAGGGCACCACCGTGGTCGACCTGGTGCGCACGTACTTCTAGGGAGGACAGCGGCGTGGACATCGTCTTCAGGGGCGCGCGGGTCGTCGACGGCACGGGCGAGCCCGCCTACCGGGCGGACGTGGGCGTGCGCGACGGGCGGATCGTCGAGATCGGGGACCGGGTCGACGGCGGTCGGGTCGTCGAGGCCGACGGCCGGGTCCTGGCGCCGGGGTTCATCGACATGCACTCCCACTCGGACCTGCAGGTGCTGGCCCGGCCGGAGCACCTGGCCAAGGTGTCGCAGGGCGTGACCACCGAGGTGCTGGGCCAGGACGGGCTGTCCTACGCCCCCGTGGACGACGGCGTGCTGGCCGTCCTGCGCGCCCAGCTGGCCGGCTGGAACGACGACCCGCCCGGGTTCGACTGGGACTGGCGCTCCGTGGGCGAGTACCTGGACCGGCTCGACCGGGGCATCGCGGTCAACGCCGCCTACCTCGTGCCGCAGGGCACGCTGCGGATGCTGTGCCTGGGCTACGAGGACCGGCCCGCCACCGACGCCGAGCTCGACCGGATGCGCGAGGTGCTGGCGCGGTCGTTGCGCGAGGGCGCGGTGGGCATGTCGTCCGGCCTGACCTACACGCCCGGCATGTACGCCGACACCGCCGAGCTGACCGAGCTGTGCCGCGTCATCGGGGAGCTGGGCGGGTTCTACAGCCCGCACCACCGAAGCTACGGCGCGGGCGCGCTGGAGGCGTACGAGGAGATGGTCCGGGTGTCGCGCGACTCCGGCTGCCCCCTGCACCTCGCGCACGCCACGATGAACTTCGACGTCAACCGGGGCCGGGCGGGCGAGCTGCTGGACCTGCTCGACCGGGCGATCGCGGCGGGTGGGGACATCACCCTGGACACCTACCCGTACCTGCCCGGCGCGACGTACCTGTCCGCGCTGCTGCCCAGCTGGGCGGGCGAGGGCGGACCGGAGGCCACCCTGGCCCGACTGTCCGATGTGGACACGCGTGAGCGCATCCGGGTCGAGGTCGAGGAAACCGGCTCCGACGGCTGCCACGGCGTGCCGGTCGACTGGAACGCCATCGAGGTCAACGGCGTGCGCAACGCGGAGAACGCGCACCTGGTCGGGTCGTCGATCGCGGAGTCCGCGCGCCGGGCAGGACGGCCGCCCGCCGAGCTGTACTTCGACGTTTTGCTCTCCGAGCGGCTGGGCACCTCGTGCCTGATGCACGTGGGCCACGAGGACAACGTCCGGGCGATCATGCGACACGCCGCGCACACCGGCGGCAGCGACGGGCTGCTGGTCGGTGACCGGCCGCACCCCCGCGCGTGGGGCACGTTCCCCCGCTACCTGGCCCGGTACGTGCGCGAACTCGGCGTGCTGGGGCTGGAGGAGTGCGTGTCCCACCTGACCGGGCGGGCCGCGCGGCGGCTGCGGCTGGCCGACCGCGGCCTCGTGCGCGAGGGGTGGGCGGCCGACCTGGTGCTGTTCGACCCGGATACCGTCGCCGACACCGCCACCTTCGAGCAGCCCCGGCAGGCCGCCGCGGGCATCACCCACGTCGTCGTCAACGGCGTCACCGTCCTGGACGAGGGTCGGCGGACCGACGCCCTTCCCGGACGTTCCCTGCGAAATCCCCGGAGCCGCGCATGATCGACTGGTTGCAACACAGCACGGGTGGCCTGCTGACGCTGTCCGCGGTCAGCATCGCCATCCTCCTGGCGCTGATCATCAGGTGGAAGGTCGAGCCGTTCATCGCGCTGCTCATCGTCGGCCTGCTGGTGGCGCTGGCCGCCGGCCTGCCGGTGGAGACCCTGGTCGGCTCGGCGCAGAAGGCGTCGGAGTCCCTGGTGGAGAAGGGTTTCGGCGGCATCCTCGGCCACGTCGCCGTGATCATCGGCCTGGGCACGCTGCTCGGCGCGATCCTGGAGGCCTCCGGCGGCGCCGAGGTGCTGACCCGGTCGCTGCTGCGGGCGTTCGGGGAGAACCGCGCGCCGCTGGCCATGGGCCTGGCCGGGCTGATCTTCGGCGTGCCGGTGTTCTTCGACATCGGCATCTTCGTGCTCGCGCCCCTGGTGTACGTCGCCGCCAAGGCGAGCGGCCGGTCGATGGTGCTGTACGCGATGCCGCTGCTGGCCGGGTTGTCGGTGATGCACGCGTTCATGCCGCCCCACCCCGGACCCGTCGCGGCAGCAGGGCTGCTCCACGTCGAGCTCGGGTGGATCATCATCATGGCGCTCGCCGTGGCGATCCCGGCGTGGTTCATCGGCGGCGTGCTGTACTCGGCGTGGATCGGCAAGCGGATGCACGTGCCGGTGCCGGAGGAGATGCTCGCGGCGGCGGAGAAGATGCGCGGCGAGCAGACCAAGGGCGAACCGCCGCTGTCCACGGTGCTGGCCGTCATCGCGGTGCCGCTGGTGCTGATCCTGGCGGGCACGTTCGGCAGCATCCTGCTGCCCAAGGGTTCCGTCGTGCTGGGCGTGCTCACGTTCTTCGGCACGCCCGCGGTCGCGTTGACGATCGCGGTGCTGCTGGCGTTCTGGCTGCTCGGCTACCGCCGCGGCATGACCCGCGCGCAGGTGACCGAGCTGGCCGGCGCGTCCCTGCGGCCGGTGGCGATGATCCTGCTGGTCGTCGGCGCGGGCGGGTTCTTCGGCGCGGTGCTGTCCGCGACCGGCGTCGGCAAGGTGCTCGCCACCTCGCTGGCCGACCTCGGCCTGCCGGTGATCGCGCTGTCGTACGTGATCAGCTGCGGCATGCGCATCGCGCAGGGCTCCGCGACGGTGGCGATCGTGACCACGACCGGCATCGTCGCGCCCGTCGTGGCGGACCTGCACTACTCGCAGCCGCAGCTGGCGCTGATCGTCATGTCGATCGCGGCCGGCTCGATCATCGCCTCGCACGTCAACGACGGCGGGTTCTGGATCGTGTCGCGGTACTTCGGCCTGTCGGTGAAGGAGACGCTCCAGACCTGGACCGTGCTGGAGACCATCCTGTCGGTGGTCGGCTTCGTGGTCGCCGCCCTGCTCAGCCTGGTGGTGTAGCGGGCGGGTGCCCCGAGCCGTCCGGCCCGGGGCACCCGTCCCCCTCCCCCATCCCCCTCCCCCGGCTCAGGCGCCCGCCTTCGTGCCGTCCGGCCGGGCGGCGAACCACACGCCGCCCACGCCGTGCCCCTTGGCGTCACCGCAGACCACGTCCTCGGCGAACAGGTACAGCGGCCACCCGGCGACCGTGGCCTGCAGCGTGCCGTCCGCCCGCGTCACCGAGCCCACCAGCGCCCGGTCGACGCCCCGCACCTCGAACGCCGGCGAGTCCACCAGCAGAGGCGGCCACTTGGCCGCGCAGTCGCCGTCGCAGTTCGACGCCGACGGGTCCGCGGTGTCCTCGTCGAACCGGTACAACGTCATGCCGTCCGCGTCGGTCAGCACGGTCCCCAGCGGGCCGGCGGACGCGGTGGTCAGCACCGGACCGGCGGTGGGCGCGGCCTTCCTGCCGTCCGGCGCGGCGGCGAACCACGTGCCGCCCACGCCCTGCCCCTCGGCCCGGCCCGGCGCGGTGTCCCCGGTGAAGCGGTACACCGGCCAGCCGGCGACGGTGACCTGCCGGCCGCCGTCCTCGCGGTCCACCGAGCCGACGAGCGCCCGGTCCACCCCGCGCACCCGCACGTCGCCGGACGTCAGCAGCGGGGGCCACCGGTCGGCGCAGCCGCCGACGCAGGTGGAGGTCGGCGGACTGGCCTCGTCCTGGTCGAACCGGTACAGCGTCAGGCCCTCGCCGTCGGTCAGCACCGCGCCCAGCCCCGGCACCACGGCGGTCGTCAGGCCCGCGACGTCCCGGGGCGCGATCTCGCTGCCCGCCTCCCGCGGCTCACCCGCGACCGGATCGGCCGCCGGGTCCTGCGCGGAGGGTCGGGCGACCCCGGCGACCCCGTCCTGCGGCGACGGGCTGCACGCGCCGACCAGGGCGAGGCCCGCGAGAACGGCGGCACCAACTGCGACTGCACGAGCGCGGGTCATGGTGAACCTCCCCGGGACATCCCTGCGGCGACCGAACGCCACTCACACGGATGCGGAGCCCCGGCGGTTCAGCCCTTTTTCCGACCGGCTCGCCTCAGTTCTCCAGCGCCGCCCGGAAACCGGCCAGGTAGGTGCGCAGACCCCGCTGCCCGCTGCGCATCATCAGCTCGTGGTTGGCCTTGAGCAGCGGCCGGCTGATGATCGCCAGGCCCCGCAGCAGCGGCTTGCGCACCACCACCTCCTGCTCGTAGACCAGCCGCGCCCCGGCGCCGTCGGGGAGGATCCGCCAGCTCGCGGTGCCGTGCAGGTCGCCCACGAGGTTCGCGCGCAGCAGCCCCTCGGCCGGCTCCTTCGCGTTGTGGTGGGCCTGGAACACCAGGTCGTAGGGCAGCACGGAACGGCACCGCAGCTCGGCCGCGTCCTCAGCGACCTGGCGGGCGTCACGCACCTCGCGCCACCAGCTCGGGTAGCTGCCCAGGTCCGCGAGCACGTCGAAGGCGCGCTCGGGCGTGCAGTCCACCGACCAGGTGCTGCGGAAGCGGTAGGAGTTCAACGGCATGCCGCCATGGTCACGCACGACGGCGGGCCGGGCCAACCGCTTGCGTGCCCCCGTCCTCCGACGATCGTCGGCCGGCCGACTGGCCGGCCGTCGATCAGCCGGTCAGCCGACCGCCGCCTCTGCCGGCAGCACTTCCCGCAGGAACTGCCCGGTGTAGCTCTCCGCGACCTCCGCGACCTGCTCCGGCGTGCCCTCGGCCACCACCATGCCGCCACCGGACCCGCCCTCGGGCCCCATGTCGACCAGCCAGTCCGAGGTCTTGATGACGTCGAGGTTGTGCTCGATCACGATCACCGTGTTGCCCTTGTCGACCAACCCGTTGATCACGCCGAGCAGCTTGCGGATGTCCTCGAAGTGCAGGCCCGTGGTCGGCTCGTCGAGGATGTACACGGTCTTGCCGGTGGACCGCTTCTGCAGCTCCGCCGCCAGCTTCACCCGCTGCGCCTCACCGCCGGACAGGGTGGGCGCGGGCTGCCCGAGCCGCACGTACCCCAGGCCGACGTCGACCAGCGTGCGCAGGTGCCGGTGGATCGCGTTGATCGGCTCGAAGAAGTCCGCCGCCTCCTCGATCGGCATGTCGAGGACCTCGGAGATCGTCTTGCCCTTGTAGTGCACTTCCAGCGTCTCGCGGTTGTACCGGGCGCCCTTGCAGACCTCGCACGGCACGTAGACGTCCGGCAGGAAGTTCATCTCGATCTTGATCGTGCCGTCGCCCGCGCACGCCTCGCAGCGCCCGCCCTTGACGTTGAACGAGAACCGGCCCGGCTGGTAGCCGCGCACCTTCGCCTCGGTCGTGGCCGCGAACAGCTTGCGGATGTGGTCGAACACACCCGTGTAGGTGGCCGGGTTGGACCGGGGGGTGCGGCCGATCGGGGACTGGTCGACCTGCACCAGCTTGTCGACCTGGTCCAGCCCGCGGACGCGGGTGTGCCTGCCCGGCACCTGCCGCGCGCCGTTCAGCTTGTTCGCCAGCACGGTCGCCAGGATGTCGTTGACCAGCGTGGACTTGCCCGAGCCGGACACGCCGGTGACCGAGACCAGGCAGCCGAGCGGGAACGACACGTCGATGCCGCGCAGGTTGTGCTCGCGCGCGCCGACGACCGTGAGCTGCCGCTTCTTGTCGACCTTGCGGCGGGTGGCGGGCATCACGATCTCCTTGCGCCCCGCCAGGTACGCGCCGGTGATCGACTCCTTGTTCTTCAGCAGGTCCTTGTAGGGGCCGCTGTGCACGACCTTGCCGCCGTGCTCACCCGCGCCGGGGCCGATGTCGACCACCCAGTCGGACGTGCGGATCGTGTCCTCGTCGTGCTCGACCACGATCAGCGTGTTGCCCAGGTCGCGCAACCTCGTCAGCGTCTCGATCAGCCGGTGGTTGTCGCGCTGGTGCAGGCCGATCGACGGCTCGTCCAGCACGTACAGCACGCCGACCAGGCCGGAGCCGATCTGCGTGGCCAGCCGGATGCGCTGCGCCTCGCCACCGGAGAGGGTGCCGGACGCGCGGTCCAGCGACAGGTAGTTCAGGCCGACGTCGAGCAGGAAGTGCAGCCGGGCCTGGATCTCCTTGAGCACCGCGCCCGCGATCATCGCCTCGCGCTTGCCCAGCTTGAGCCCGTCGAGGAAGTCGGAGCACTCCGACACCGACATGGCGCACACCTCGGCGATGGACTTGTCGCCCTTGCGCCCGTGGTGCAGCGTGACGGCCAGGATCTCCGGCTTGAGGCGGGTGCCCTGGCACGTGGGGCAGGGCACCTCCCGCATGTAGCCCTCGTACTTCTCCCGCATGTACTCGGACTCGGTCTGCTCCTGCCGCCGCTCCAGGAACGGGATCACGCCCTCGAAGTTGGCGTAGTAGGAGCGCTCGCGGCCGTACCGGTTCTTGTAGCGGACGTTGACCTGCTCGTCGACGCCGTGCAGCACCGCCTTCTGCACCTTGGCGGGCAGCTGCCGCCACGGCGTGTCCATCCGGAACCCGATCGCGAGCCCGAGCGACTCCAGCAGCCGGGTGAAGTACTCCGCGGTCTGGCCGGACGCCCACGGCGCGATCGCGCCCTCGGCCAGCGACAGCTCGTCGTCCGGCACGACCAGCTCCGGGTCGACCTCCTTGCGCACGCCGATGCCGGTGCACGCGGGGCACGCGCCGTACGGGGAGTTGAACGAGAACGACCGCGGCTCCAGGTCCTCGATCGCGAGCGGGTGGCCGTTCGGGCAGGCCAGGTTCTCGGAGAAGCCGCGGACCCGACCCGGGTCGTTCTCCGGCACGTCGACGAACTCCAGCTCGACCAGGCCGTCGGCCAGCCGCAGCGCCGTCTCCACCGAGTCGGTCAGCCGCTGCTTGGCGCTCGCCTTCACGCTCAGCCGGTCGATCACGACCGCGATGTCGTGCTTCTCCTGCTTCTTGAGCTTCGGCACCTCGGCCAGGGCGTGCACGACGCCGTCGACCTTGGCCCGCGAGTAGCCCTGGGACTGGAGGGTGGAGAACAGGTCGAGGTACTCGCCCTTGCGGCCCCGGATGACCGGCGCGAGCACCTGGAACTTCGTGCCCGACTCCATGGCCAGCACCTGGTCCACGATCTGCTGCGGCGTCTGCTTGCTGATCGCCTCGCCGCAGGTGGGGCAGTGCGCCTTGCCGGCGCGCGCGTAGAGCAGCCGCAGGTAGTCGTAGACCTCGGTGATGGTGCCCACGGTCGACCGCGGGTTGCGGCTGGTCGACTTCTGGTCGATCGACACCGCGGGCGAGAGGCCCTCGATGAAGTCGACGTCCGGCTTGTCCATCTGACCGAGGAACTGCCGCGCGTACGCCGACAGCGACTCGACGTAGCGGCGCTGGCCCTCGGCGAAGATCGTGTCGAAGGCGAGGCTGGACTTGCCCGAGCCGGACAGCCCGGTGAACACGATGAGGCTGTCCCTCGGCAGGTCGAGGTCCACCCCTCGCAGGTTGTGCTCGCGCGCCCCGCGAACGACAAGCCGGTCTGCCACAACGGTTCCCTTCGGTTTTTGACCATCCCCCGAACAGGCGTTCGAAAAAGCCTAGCGGAACACTGCGTCGGCCCTGTCGGGGAGGGCGTCAACCATGCTAGGTGCGGGGACCGACAAAACCGTGACGAGCCACTTCCACGATCGTGCGCCAACGGCTCTACCGGACGGTAGTGAACGCCCCTACGCTGGGGTGATAGGCCGTTCGGCCGCATACGCCGGGATGAGGTGCCCATGAGCTTCGCCGATGCCGCCCAGGTCCGATCCGCCCAGACGAGCGTACCCGCGCCCCGCGAGCAGTCGGCCGCGGTCCAGGACGCCGTCGCCGGGCTCGCCGAGGTCGACCGGGCGACGGAGGCGTTGTACGAGGTCGTCGCCGGGCTCGACCTGCGCGCGTTGCGCGGTCCGAGCCTGCTGCCCGGCTGGAGCCGGGGTCACGTGGTGACGCACCTCGCACGCAACGCCGACGCCCTGGTCAACCTGCTGACGTGGGCGAAGACCGGCGTCGAGCACCAGATGTACCCGAGCTCGGCCGACCGGGACGCCGACATCGCGGAGGGCGCGGGCCGGCTGCCGCAGCTGCTGCGGGCCGACCTCGACGCGGCGTGCCAGCGGTTCGCCACGGCCGCCCGGGAGCTGCCGCCCACGGCGTGGGAGGCGGAGGTCGTGCACCCCAAGGGCGGGCCGTTCCTGGCGCACCGGGTGCCGTGGCTGAGGCTGCGCGAGGTGTGGTTCCACCTGGTCGACCTGGACAGCGGCGTCGGGTTCGAGGACCTGCCCCCGGAGCTGCTGGAGCAGTTCCTGGAGGGTGCCGTCGGCCAGTACGCCGACCGGGCCGACGTGCCGTCCGCGCGGGTCGAGGCGGTGTTCCCGGACGGCCGTCAGCGCAGCTGGGAGCTGACCGCCGACAGCGAGGCGTCGCCCGCGGTGAGCGGCGCGGCGGCCGACGTGCTCGGGTGGCTCACCGGCCGCCACAGCGGCGCCCGGCTGAACGGGACGGCGCCCACGCTGCCCAAGTGGCTCTGAGCGGCGTGCAGGCGGGCGGTGAGCAGCAGGCCGGCCAGCGCCGGGCGGCTCGCCGTCAGCGCCCGGTGCGCCGGGCGTTCCACGAACCTGGTGAGCAGCCAGCCGAGGACGACGGCCGTGCCGGTGAAGACCGCGAGCTGGACCCACGGGCCGTGGCCGGAGACCTTGGCCATGGCGACGTAGCCGATCTCCTGGTGCACGAGGTACACGCCGTACGAGATGCCCGCCAGCCACCTGATCGGGCGGGCGAGCAGCCGCACGGGGGCGAAGTCCCAGTCCCGGCCGCCGGCCGCCGCGCACACGCCGATCAGCAGGACGCCGAGCCCGACGGTCGACGCGAGGTCGGCGCTGTGCACCACCTGCGCCAGCAGTGACGCGGTGAGCAGGGCGAACAGGTGCCGGTCACCGATCCGCGCCTTGGACCACAGCCAGATGCCGACGCCGATCGCGAACAGCTGCGCGCGGTGCACGCCGAGGCCGTCGTAGAGGGAGCGGACCAGGCCGGGTTCAGCCGTCCAGACCCGGGTGACCAGGGGTGCGACGACGAGCGTCCAGGGCAGGGCGGCGACCGCCCGGCCGCGGACCCGCGACACCAGCAGCGCACCGGCGACGAACCCCGTGACCTGCACCGGGAGGGTCCAGTAGGAGAAGTCGACCAGTCGGACGCCCGGGACCCAGTTCTGCAGCAGGAGGGCGTTGAAGAACAGGTCGCGCGGTTCGAGGTGGCTCCAGCCGTCCGGGGCGAGGTGGCGCAGCACGGCGTAGGTGACCGTGACCGCCACCACGTAGGCGGGGAGCAGGCGGGCCAAGCGGTTGCGCAGGAAGCGGGCCGGTTCGCCCTTGGCCAGCGAGGCGCAGGCGAAGAACGCGGAGATCACCACGAGCGCGCTCGCGCCGAACTCGAGGTCGAAGGCGAAGACCGGGCGGCCGAGTTCGGAGTGGACGGACGGTCCGGCGTGCGTGGCGTGCTGGAGCAGCACGCACAACACGGCCAGGATGCGCAGGACGTCCCAGTTGATCCGACGTTTGGTAGGCACGAGGTGGAAGAACCCTAATCAGACGACATCGGAGGGGCGGCAACGGTTGTTACCAACCCTAGGGGGTGTACCTGTGGGGACACTGAAGGGTGTCGGGTCGGATACCGTCGGCCACTGTGGACGTACTAGAGGACTACACGGGGCACGTCTCGCCGGGCGGCCCGGCGGCACGGCGCACCCTCGACGCGCTGACCATCACGAAGATCTCGGTCGGGCCCATGGACAACAACGCCTACCTGCTGGTCTGCCGCGCGACGAACGAGGGGCTGCTCGTCGACGCGGCGGCCGACCCGGAGCGGCTGTCCGACCTGGTGGGCCACTCGGTGAACCGGCCGAGGCTGAAGACCGTCGTGACCACGCACCAGCACGCGGACCACTGGGCGGCGCTGGGCGCGGTGGCGGGTGCGAACGGTTCCAACACGGTGGCGCACGCGGCGGACGCGGGCGTCCTCCCGATCCCGCCCGACCTGCTGGTCGAGCACGGTGACACGGTGCACGTCGGGCAGGTCCCGCTGACCGTCATCCACCTGCGCGGCCACACCCCCGGCTCGATCGCCCTGCTGTACCGCGACCCGACCGGCCACCCGCACCTGTTCACGGGTGACTCCCTGTTCCCCGGCGGGGTGGGGAAGACCACGTCGCCCGCCGACTTCACGTCGTTGATCGACGACGTCTCGTCGAGGGTCTTCGACGAGCTGCCGGACGACACCTGGGTGTACCCGGGACACGGTGACGACACCACCCTGGGGCGTGAACGACCTCACCTGGACGAGTGGCGCTCGCGCGGCTGGTGACCGAGGTCTCGTGCGGGTGACGCCGGTCTCCGGTCGGCGCCACCCGCACATCCGGACAGGGCCGCCGGCCCAGCGCGGCCGATTACGACCTCACCGAGCCGTTCACGCCACGTCCCGGCCCGCGCCGCACCACTGACCAGGGGCGACATCGCTCTCCCGGACCCGTCCGCGCGGGCAGTCACCCGCCCTGCGACATCCGGGTGATCAACCGTTTGCCGCCGCCGGACGCGCGCGTCGCGCCCTAGGTTCGGATGCACCAGTGGCAGACGGAGGGTGCATGGTTCTCAGTGCGCACGCCTGGCGACGGATACAGCGGGAAGCAGAGGAATCACTCACCCGGGTGATGCCGACGTTGTCCCCCGACTCACGAAGAGTGCTCACCGCGGTGCTCTCGCGCACCGCCTCCGGTTGGCGGCTCTTCCTCCACCGCGACCACGGGCGACGGGACCGGGCGGATGCGTTCCTCATCGGGCCGGGTGGCGTCACCGCACTCGTCATCGGTGAGGTGGGCGACCTCCGGGCGGTCGTCCGGCACGCGGAGGAGCGGTGCGCGGGCATCCGCGGTCCCGGCGGGCAGGTGCTGGTCCGCAGCGCCATCCACTTCGTGCTGGTCGGTCCGAACGACGCCCCGCCCCCGTTCCGCGTCCTGGACGAGAGCCGGTTGGACCTCTTGTTCCGCCGCGACGCCGCGCACCTGAGCCGCAACCAGGTCGACGCGATCGCGAACCAGCTCGGCAAGCGGCTGTCCCCGTACCGGGAGCTGCGGGTCGAGGCGCCCGAGCGCGCTCCGGAGCAGGCCGGCCTGCTGGACGTCGGTGAGGTGACCGCGGACCAGCTCGCGCTGGCCCAGCAGCGCCCCTTCGAGACGTGGCTGACCTTCCTGCACCCGCAGCAGCAAGCCGTGGTGACCCGTCGCTACCACGGTCCGGCGCGGATCAGCGGCCCGGCGGGCACCGGCAAGACGGTGGTCGCCTTGCACCGATTACGTCACCTGGCCAGGCGTTCCACCGGTCCGCTGCTGTTCACGACGTTCGTGCGCACCCTGCCCCGAGTCCACCGCGCGGCGTTCCTGCGGCTCGCGCCCGAGTTGGGCGACCGGGTCGAGTTCACCAACCTGCACTCGTGGGCCCGCGACTTCCTCGCCGCGCGGGGCAGGCCGGTCGACGTGCAGCCCGACCAGGCCCGGACGCAGTTCAGCCTCGCCTGGATCGCGCACCGCGACGCGCTGGCCCGGTGGGAACCGTCCGCGGGCTACTGGCAGACCGAGATCGACCGGGTGATCAAGGGCCGCGGCCTGCGGACGCTCGACGAGTACCGGAAGGTCCCTCGGCGTGGCCGCAGCGTGCGACTCGACGCGAATCAGCGCGAGCCGGTCTGGCAGCTCTACCTCACCTACGAGCAGTTCCTCGCGGACAAGGGCGTGCACGACCACAACGACATGATCGCCATCGCGCTGGACGAGCTCCGACGACGAGGACCGGACGAGCGGTACGCGGCGGTGGTGGTCGACGAGGTGCAGGACATCACCCTGATCGGGCTGCGGATGCTGCGCGAGCTCGCGGGTGACGGGCCGGACGGGCTGCTGCTGGTCGGTGACGGCCAGCAGCAGGTGTACACCGGTGGCTGGCGGCTGTCCGACGCCGGCATCCCGATCCAGGGACGCGGTGAGGTGTTGCGGGTGAACTACCGCAACCGCGAGAAGGTGCTGGACTTCGCCCGGCGCTTCGACGCCGACAACACCGTGGACGACCTCGACGGGGCCATGGGCGTCACGCTGGAACAAGCCGACGCGGTCGCCTCGGGTGGCGAGGCGCACCTGTGGCGCGGGTCGGAGCAGGACCTGGACCGAGCCCTGGTGGACGCGGTACGCGGTCTGCCGGTCCCTCCCGGGCAGGCCGCGGTGATCACCTTCGGCAACCCGGACGCGCAGCGCTGCGTCAAGGCGTTGCGCAACGCGGGCATCCCGTTGCGGCATCTTGAGGACTACGTCGGAGAGGACGACGACCTGGTGAAAGTCGGCACGGTGCACCGCGCCAAGGGCCTGGAGTTCCGAGCCGTCCTCGTGGTCGAGTTCCTCCGGCCCGGTGAGGTCCACGAGGAACAGGCCGAGCTGCGGACGAGGCAGCGGCTCGTCGCCGCCACCCGTGCCCGCGACTACCTGTGGTGGGCGGTGGCGCAAGCGCAGTGACGCCGGCGGTCACACTGGAGGGGTGGATGACCTCCGGTCGAGTGAGTTGCTCGGGTTTCCCGCCGACGCGCGGGTGCTCATCGTGAACTGCGACGACCTCGGGATGCACGAGGACGTCGACGTGGCCGCGGTGGAGTCGATCGAGGTGGGGATCGCGCGGTCGGCCAGTGTGATGACGGTCGGGCCCTCGGCGGGGCACGCCCTCGGGTTGCTGGGGCAGCGGCCGGGGTTGTCGTTCGGCGTTCACCTCACGCTCGTCCGGGACACGGCGGCCGACCGGTGGGGGCCGTTGACCGCGAGGGCGGAGGTGGCCTCGCTGCTGGACGAGGACGGTGAGCTGTTCACGGCGGACCGGAGGGCCGACCTCCTCGCCCGTGCCCGTCCCGAGGAGGTCGAGGCGGAGTTCCGGGCGCAGGTCGACGCGGTGCTCGACGCGGGCCTCTCCCCCACGCACCTCGACTTCCACTGCCTGGTCGACGGCGGACGGGACGACGTCCTGGACCTGACCACCGCGCTGGCCGCCGAGTACGGGCTGGCGGTGCGGGTCTGGCTGGACGAGGGCAGGCGGAGGGCGCGGCGGCGCGGCCTGCCGGTGGTCGACCACCCGTTCCTGGACAGCTTCTCCGTCGACGTCGACACCAAGCCGGACCGGTACGCGCGGCTGCTGCGCGACCTGCCCGCGGGGCTGAGCGAGTGGGCGGTGCACCCCAGCCTCGCCGGCGCCCGGTCGCGGGAGGTCGACGGCGGCTGGCGGGTGCGCCGGTCCGACTACGAGTTCCTGGTCTCGCCGCGCGCCCGGGAACTCGTCGACCGGGAGGGCATCACCGTGATCGACTACCGGGCGCTCCAGGAGGCCTGGTCCCGATGACCGCCACCCGCGAGCCCGCACGTGTGGCCGTTCAGGCGTCCCGCTCCACGGCGTCGAGCACGTCGAGGTAGCCGTCCCCGACCCGCCACAAAGCGTCCGAGACCGCGGTCAACTTGCCGGGGCTCCACCGCTTCTCCTCGTAGGCACGGGTGTGGCGGCGCAGTGCCCGCAGGCTCACCGCCAGCTCGTCCCGCAGCCGGGCCCGGAACTCGTCCGCTCCCGGCGCGGGCAGCCGGACGTCCTCGCCACGCCCCTCCGCCAACGCCGCCAGGGTCTCCTCCGCCGTGCCGTCCACCGCGTCCCACACCAGGGCCGGCCGGTCGATGGCGTGGTTCCAGACCGGGGCGTGCGCCGAGCGCCACAGTGCCCTGATCGGGTTGCGCGACATCCGGGTCGCGTTCGCCCAGTGCTCCGCGCCCTGCGGCTCGCTCAACCACGGGACGTCGTCGACGGGCAGGTCCACCACCACGGCGACGGTCACCCGTTCGAGGTCACGTGGTGTGCCGAGGACGTCCCCCGCGGCCCACAACCGCACCACCCGCAACGGGTGGATCGAACTCGGCAGGCTCGCCACCTCGCCGCACCTGGCCGCCAACTCCTCGACGTGCCGCACCGCCCGTGACCACTTCACCCGCCCATCCTCGCCCATCGCGGCGCTCGGTTATCTTTCGCCGCATGGAGCAGGTGGTGGAGATCTACACCGACGGCGCGTGCAGCGGCAACCCCGGACCGGGCGGGTGGGGTGCCGTGCTGCGGTACGGGGCGCACGAGCGCGACCTGTTCGGCGGCGAGTCGGAGGCCACCACCAACAACCGGATGGAGCTGATGGCCCCGATCCGGGCGCTGGAGACGCTCAAGCGGCCGTCGGTGGTGCGGATCTACACCGACAGCACCTACGTGCGCAACGGCGTCCTGTCGTGGATGGCCAAGTGGAAGGCCAACGGGTGGATGACCTCCGGCAGGCAGCCGGTCAAGAACGTCGACCTGTGGCAGCGCCTCGACGCCGCCGCCGCGCCCCACGAGGTCGAGTGGCACTGGGTGAAGGGGCACGCCGGGCACCCGGAGAACGAACGCGCGGACCGGCTGGCGGTCCGCGGCGTCCGCGCGGCGATGGAGTCGGACCTGCGGGCGGACGTCGTGCACGACGCCGAGCAGGGGCACGTCGGCTGAGGCCCCTCCACGCCCGCCCCACCGACAGGTCCGACCGCTACCGCAGCACGGCCGCCAGCCGCCGCATGCCCTCGGAGATGTCGTCGGGCGTGTTGGTGGTGAACGACAACCGCAGCGTCGACCGGTCCGGCGTGGTGGCGTAGAACGCCGCGCCGGGCACGAACGCCACGTCACGCTCCAGCGCGGACGTCAGCAGCGACGCCGCGTCCACGTCGCCGGGCAGGCTGACCCACACGAACATCCCGCCGTCGGGGTCGCTCCACCGCGCCCCGGGCGGCACCGTCGACGGCAGCGCCGCGATCATCGCGTCCCGCCGCTCCCGGTAGGCCGCGCACACCTCGCGGATGTGCTCGTCCAGGTCGTTCGCCTTCAGGTAGACCGCCGCCGCGGCCTGGTCGATGGTGGACGTGTGCAGGTCCGTCGCCTGCTTCACGATCACCAGCGTGCGCATGACCGACGCGGGCGCGCGCAGCCAGCCGAGCCGCATGCCCGGGGCACCGACCTTGGAGAAGCTGCCCGCGTACAGCACGCGGTCGCTCATCGAGGCCAGCGACGGCACCGGCTCGCCCCGGTAGCGCAGCTCGCTGTACGGGTCATCCTCGATGACCCACAGGTCGTGCCGCTCGGCCAGTGCGGCGATCTCGGCCCGCCGAGCCGCGGTCAACGTCCGGCCGGTCGGGTTGGCGAACGTCGGCACCAGGTACAGCAGCGCGGGGCGCTCCCGCTCGACGACCTCGGCCAAAGCGGCCGGGACCATGCCGTGCTCGTCGCTCGCCACCGGCACGATCCGCGCGCCGGCGAGCTGGAAGCACTGCAGCGCCGCGAGGTAGGTCGGCTCCTCGACCGCGACCACCGCGCCCGGTTCCAGCAGGGCGGTCACGACCAGCGTCAACGCCTGCTGCGAGCCGGACGTGATCAGCAGGTCGTCCACCCCGGTGGGCAGGCCGCGCCGGGTCAGCCGGTCCGCGACCAGGGCGCGCAGGTCGGCGTCGCCCTCGGTGGGCGCGTACTGGAGGGAACGGCGGGAGAGCGCCTGGTCGAAGGCCGTGCGCAGGGCTTCGACGTCGAACAGCTCGGGCGCGGGCAGGCCGCCGGCGAACGAGATGACCTCGGGGCGTGAGGTGAGGGCGAGCAGGTCGCGGACGGGCGAGGCGGAGAACGTGCGCGGCATGAGGGGCTCCTCGAGTGGTCGAGCGGTGCGATCCGCGCGGTCGTGCCACGCATGAGGGGCTGCACTGGGGTCGAGGCGCCGGGTTCATCCTAGCGTGTCGGGGTGGACCTGGAAGCGCATCGCGTCGAGCTGACCGGCTACTGCTACCGCATGCTCGGCGGGCCGTTCGAGGCCGAGGACGCCGTGCAGGAGGCGTTCGTGCGGGCCTGGCGCACGTTCGACCCGGACCGCGGGTCGCTGCGGACGTGGCTGTACTCGATCGCCACGAACGTGTGCCTGGACATGCTACGCAGCGCGCAGCGGCGGGCGTTGGCGACGGACCTCGGCCCACCGGCCGCGGCGGGCACACCGCTGGGCGTGCCGCTGCCCGCCGGGGCGTGGGTGCTGCCCGCGCCGGACGCGCGGGTGCTGCCCGCCGACGAGCTCGTGGTCGGGCGGGAGACCGTGCGGCTGGCGTTCGTGGCCGCGCTGCAGCACCTGCCGCCGCGGCAGCGGGCGGTGCTCATCCTGCGGGACGTGCTGTGCTGGCAGGCCTCCGAGGTGGCGGCGCTGCTGTCCACGACCGTCGCTTCGGTGAACAGCGCGCTGCAACGCGCACGCGCCACCCTGGCCGACCGCGAGCCCGCGCCCCTGCGCCCGTACGACAAGGCGTTGCTGGAGCGGTACGCGACGGCGTTCGAGCGGCACGACGTCGAGGCGTTGGTGGCCCTGCTGCACGAGGACGCGACGATGACGATGCCGCCGTTCCCGTGGTGGTTGCGCGGCCGGGCCGACATCGCGGTCGCGTTGTCCTACCCGGACAGCGGCTGCGAGCACGCCCGGCTGGTGCCGACGTGGGCCAACGGCGGGCCCGCGTTCGGCCAGTACCGGCGGGACGACGGCGGCGTGCTGCGGCCGTTCGCGCTGGTGCTGGTGGAGTTCTCGGGTGAGCGGGTGGTCGGCTCGACCACTTACCTGGGCGATCACCTGTTCGGGATCTTCGACCTGCCGATGAGTTTGCCCGACCCGGCCCGTACGAGTGGGTGAGACCCCTTGGGAGGACTGGATGTACGAGACGGTGAACGGCGTGCGCACCTGGTTCGAGGTGCGCGGCGAGGGCGAGCCGCTGGTGCTGCTGCACGGCGGGTTCAGCGACTCGCGGGACTTCGAGCCGAACCTGGCGCGGCTGGCGGACCGCTTCCGGGTGTTCCTGGTGGACCGCCGGGGCCACGGGCGGACGCCGGACGTGCCCGGTCCGGTGCCGCTGGACGTGCTGGCGGGTGACGTCGTCGCGTTCCTGGAGCAGGTCGTGGGCGGCCCGGCGCACCTGGCGGGCTACAGCGCGGGCGGCGTGGTGGCGCTCGGCGTGGCGCAACGACGGCCGGACCTCGTGCGCCGGCTCGTGGTGCTGAACACCGCATTCGCCAAGGACGGCTGGATCTTCCTGCCGCAGCCCGGTGGTGGACTGCCGGCGGAGGTCGTCGACCGGTACGCCGAGGTGTCGCCGGACGGTCGCGACCACCTGCCGGTGGTGGTGGAGAAGTTCGCGCGGGCCGCGCACGACCCGGAGGTCGTCGACCTGCGCGCGATCACCAGCCCGACGCTCGTGCTGGGCAGCGACGACGACATCGTGCACCTGGAGCACACCGTCGCCCTGTACCGGGGGATCGCGGACGCGCAGCTGTGCGTCCTGCCCGGCACCTCGCACCTGATGCCGTTCGACCGGCCGGACGAGTGCGTGGCGGCGGTGGTGACCTTCCTGACCACGACCCCGACGCCGCTCATGCCGATCCGCCGCGGGGAGGTGGGCTCCTGACC
>NZ_JBFAAX010000054.1:0-24248 GCF_040639995.1 Actinosynnema sp. NPDC023658
CGGCCCTGGTGGTCGCCGTGGTGATCGGCCTGGCCTCCGGCGAGGAGCAGGAGGTGCCCGCGGCCCAGACCGCGCCGGCGCCCACCTCCGCGATTGCGCAGCCCACCCGGCCGCCGGCCGCCACCACGCCCCCCGCGTCGACGCCGCCCGCCTCCACTTCCCCGGCCCCCACCACCGAGCCGGCGCCCACGACCGAACCCGCGCCGACCGAACCCGAACCCACCACCGAACCCGCGCCGTCGCCGGAACCCGGACCTCAGCCGCAGCCCGAGCCCGAGCCCGAGCCCGAGCCCCAGCCGGCACCGCCGAACCTGGTGCCGGTCCTGCCCGGCGGGTTCGTCCTGACGCCCGGCGAGGAGCCGGTCGACCTGCCGGTCACCGTGCGCAACTCCGGCGAGACGGCCTCGGGACCGGTGAGCACCGCGCTGGTGCTGCCGCCCGGCGTCCGGTCCGTCGGCCCCGCCGCGTCGTTCGCCGGCGCGCGGGTGGTCGGGCTGGACGGCGCGGCGGACCAGTCCGTGCCCTGCCCGGCCGGGGTCGGCACGGTGACGTGCGCGACCGCGCAGGGCATCGCGCCCGGCGGCACGGCGACGTTCCTGTTCCGGGTGCGGGCCGACTGGGAGGCGATGACCGGCCGCATCACCGGCACCGTCACCGCGGGCACGTCGCTGAGCGTGCCGATCGACTTCGGCGTCGAGGTGCGCCCGGCGCGCGACGACCTGGAGCTGCTGGTCCGCAAGTGGCAGCACGGGTTCTGGGAACCCCGGTTGGACGTCGAGGCCACCAACACCGGCGGCCGGGCGGCGGACCTGCGGCTGGTCGTGGAGGCCGACGAGCACCTCACCCTGGTCGCGCTCCGGCGCGGTTGCGAGCGCGGGTGGAACCGGGTGGTGTGCGAGGTGCCGCTGGCGCGCGGCGAGTCGTTCCGGCTGGGGGTGTGGGCCTTCGGGTCTCCGCACCGCGACGGGGTGGTGCGCGTCTCAGCGACCCTGGGCACCGCGTCGGAGAGCGTCGAGGTGCCCATCTCGATGCGTCCCGGCGACGACGACCACCACCACCCGCAGCCGCCGGAGGACACGCCCACGACCACCCCGGAACCGACGACCACGCGCTCGACGCCGCCACCGACGACGACCACGACCACCACGCGGCCGACCACGCCGACGACCACCGAGCCGTCCACCCCGACGGAGCCGTCGAGCCCGTCCACCGAACCGTCGGTCCCCGCCTCGACGCCGCCCGCGGAGCCGACCACGACCGAGCCGGCGCCGACCACGCCACCGGACCGCAGCGAGCCGTGTCAGCCCAGGTCACCGTGGCTGCCGCCGCTGCTGGACGTGCTGCTGCCCGGCCACTGCCGCACCCCTTCGTGATCGTTCGATCACGCTGTCGGTAGCCTGCCCCGGTGCTGCCACTAGTGCGCAGGGTCCTGGGTCTGCTGCCGCAACCGGTCCGCTTCCTGATCAACAAGCACCGCGAGCTGATCCGCTTCGCCGTCGTGGGCGGCACGACCTTCGTGATCGACAACGGGGTCTGGTACGCGCTGAAGCTGACCGTCCTGCAGGACAAGGTGGTCACGGCCAAGGCCATCGCGGTGCTGGTGGCGGTCATCTCGTCGTACGTGCTCAGCCGCGAGTGGTCCTTCCACACCCGCGGCGGGCGTGAGCGGCACCACGAGGCGGCCCTGTTCTTCCTGGTCAGCGGCATGGGCATCGGGGTGAACCTGCTCCCGCTCTACGTCTCGCGGCACGTGTTCGACCTGCACTCCGAGGCCGCCGACTTCGTCTCCGGATCGGTGATCGGCATGCTCCTGGCCACTGGTTTCAAGTTCTGGGCGATGCGGAAGTTCGTGTTCCCCGAGGCGGACGCCCGGCCGTCGGTGCGGCCGCTGCGGGTCATGGACGACGATCAGCGCGAAGTCGCCTGAACAGGTCTTCCACACCGCTTTCCGTAGACTGCTCGGGTGTCCGTTGTCGAAAGCGTCGTCCGGCGCCTGCCCGAACCGCTGCGCTCGCTGGCCCTCAAGCACCGGGAGCTGCTGAAGTTCGCCGTGGTCGGCGGCGTCTGCTTCGTGATCGACACGGTCATCTTCTTCACCCTGAAGACGACCGTGCTCAGCGAGAAGCCGGTCACCGCGAAGATCGTGGCGACGCTGGTCGCCACCATCGTCTCGTACGTGCTCAACCGCGAGTGGTCGTTCAAGACCAGGGGCGGTCGGGCCCGCCGGCACGAGGCGGCGCTGTTCTTCCTGGTCAACGGCATCGGCATCGCGCTCAACTCGTTGCCGCTGTGGGTCTCGCGCTACCTGCTGCACCTGCAGGAGCCGCACATCAGCCGGGTGGCCGAGGAGCTGTCCGACTTCCTCAGCGCCCAGGTCGTCGGCACCCTGATCGCCATGGCGTTCCGCTGGTGGGGCTACAAGAAGTGGGTCTTCCCCGAGGCCGACTTCCGCCCGCGCCGCGTGACCAGGTCCTACGACCGCCTCGACGACGAGAACCCGCTCGGCCACCCCTGACGACGGCGGCGGCCGGGGGTCAACGGCCCTCGGTCAGCACCTTCAGCGCCGCCTCGTGCAGGTGCCCGTTGCTGGTCAGCACGGTGCCGCCATCGAAGCGCGGCACACCGCCGAGGTCGCTGAACCGGCCGCCGGCCTCGGTCACCAGCACCTGGAACGGCGCCACGTCCCACGGGTTCACGATCGGCTCCGCGGCCACGTCGATCGCGCCCTCCGCGACCAGGCAGTGCTGCCAGAAGTCCCCGAACGCCCGGTTCTCCCAGCACGCGTCGACCAGGTCCAGGTAGGCCTCGCGGGAGTGGTGCTCGACCCACGTGCCCAGGTTCGTGGTGGACAGGTAGGCGTCGGACAGGTCGCGCACCGCCGACACGGAGATCGGCCGCTCACCCGTCGCGTCCGAGGTGTGCGCGCCACCGCCCGCCGAGGCCCACCACCGGCGGCCCAACGCGGGCGCGCTGACCACGCCGACCACCGGCACGCCGTCCACGACCAGCGCGATCAGGGTCGCCCACACGGGCACGCCGCGCAGGAAGTTCTTGGTGCCGTCGATCGGGTCGACCACCCACGCCCGGCCCTCGCCCGCCGTGCCGCCGCGCTCCTCGCCCGCGACCTCGTCGCCCGGCGCCTCCACCGCGAGCACCGCGCGGATCGCGTCCTCGACCGCCACGTCCGCGTCCGTCACCGGCGTGCGGTCGGGCTTGCGCTCCACCACCAGGTCGAGCGCGCGGAACCGGGCGGTGGTGATCTTGTCGGCCTCGTCGGCCAACCGGAGCGCCAAGGACAGATCTGCACGAAGGTCGGACACGCACCGGATCGTGCCACGCCTACGCTGGGTGGTGTGAGCGTGGTCTTGTTGGCCGAGGACGACCCGGCGATCGCCGAACCGCTCTCCCGCGCGTTGCAGCGGGAGGGGTATCAGGTGCAGGTGGTCACCGATGGCCCGGGTGCGTTGGACGCAGCCGAGCACAGCGGTATCGACCTGCTGGTGCTCGACCTCGGCCTGCCCGGGATGGACGGGCTGGAGGTGTGCCGCAGACTCCGCGCCGGCGGGCGCGGCCTGCCGGTGCTGATGCTCACCGCGCGGTCCGACGAGGTCGACTTCGTCGTCGGTCTCGACGCGGGCGCGGACGACTACGTGGCCAAGCCGTTCCGGCTGGCCGAGCTGATGGCCCGCATCCGCGCCCTGCTGCGCCGCCGCGCGCCCGGCACGCTGGAGGTCAACGGCGTGCGGATGGACCTCGGGGCCCGCCGCGTCACCGTGGACGGCATGGAGGTGCAGCTGGCGAACAAGGAGTTCGAGCTGCTGCGCGTGCTGATCCAACGCGCGGGCCAGGTGGTGCACCGCGACGAGATCCTCTCCGAGGTCTGGAACGACCCGGAGCTCAAGAGCAGCAAGACCCTCGACATGCACATGTCGTGGTTGCGGCGGAAGCTCGGCGACGTGCGCTCGGTCGAACGCCGCATCGCCACCGTGCGCGGTGTCGGCTTCCGCTTCAACACCGCCGACTGATGCGCACCCGGATCCTGCGGGCGATCCTGCTGGCCGTCGCGGTCACCGGGTTCGCCCTCGGCATCCCCCTCGGTTACACGGCGCTGCGGCTGGTGGAGGACGGCGCCCGGACCGACCTGGCGTCACGGGCGCAGCGGATCGCGGCGTCCATCGACGACCAGATCGCGAGCGGGCGGCCGATCGACCTCAAACCGGTCGAGGTGGGCGTGCCCGAGGGCGGTCACCTCCTGGTCACGTCGTCCGGCGGCACGCTGGAGTTCGGCCGGCAACCCGGCCCGGACCCGCTGGCGGTGGAGGTGCCGATCGCGCAGCAGGGCACCGTCCGGCTGGAGCTGACGGCGGCTCCGATGCGCACCGCGCAGTACCAGGTGGCGGCGCTGGTCGTGCTGCTGGTCGTGCTGTCGGTGAGCACCGGCACGGTGGTGGCCACGGTGACGGCGCGCAAGCTCGCCAAGCCGTTGCGGCACGTGGCGGCGCGCGCGGCCCGGCTGGGGGCGGGCGACTTCCGGCGGGACGACCGGCGGCACGGCGTGCCCGAGCTGGACCTCGTCGCCGACGCGCTGGACCGGTCCGCGGGTGCGCTGGCGGAGCTCGTGCAGCGGGAGCGGGAGCTGGTCGGTGACGTCTCGCACCAGCTGCGCAGCCGGTTGACCGCGTTGCAGCTGCGGTTGGAGGCGCTGGCGCTGCACCCCGACCCGGACACGGCGGTCGAGGCGCGGGCGGCGTTGGAGCAGGCCGAACGGCTGGCCGAGGTGCTCAACGAGATGCTGGCCGCCGCGCGGGCCGCCCGCGCGGTCGGTGCGGAACCGCTCGACCTCGGCACCGAGCTGCGGGCCATCGCTGAGGAGTGGCGCGAGCCGTTGCGCCGCGTCGGGCGCGCGCTGCGGGTGAAGGTGCCGGACGGTCTGCTGGCCCGCGCCACGCCCGCGCGGCTGCGTGAGGCCATCGGGGTGCTGCTGGACAACGCGCTGAGGCACGGTGAGGGCCTGGTCGTCGTCTCCGCGCGGCGTGACGACGGGACGGTGGTCGTGGAGGTGGCCGACGGCGGCTCGGGCGTGCCGGACGAGCTGGCGCACCACATCTTCGAGCGCGGGGTGTCCGGCGGCGGGTCCACCGGCGTGGGGCTGGCGTTGGCGCGCGCGCTGGTGGACGCGGACGGCGGGCGGCTGGAGCTGTCCACCGCCCGGCCCGCGACGTTCGCCCTGTTCCTGCCCGTGCCGAAGGCCGAGGACGTGGTGGGCGTGCCCTGGCGGGCCGACTTCACGCCTCGCTAGGCGCGGCCTGCGGCTGTGCGGCTTCCGGCTGCGCGCTGTCCGAATGCGCGGTCTGCGCAGGCTGTGCGGCCTCCGGCTGCGGGGTTTCGGGTCGGTTGTCGGGTCGGGGCAGCACGCCGACCGCGCCGCGCACGACCTGCGCCCACACCAGCCGGCCGAACAGGTAGTGGCAGGCGACGTCCTCGCTGGTGAACGCCGCCCAGTCGTACCGGTTGCCCTGCTCGCGCCAGAAGACCTCGAAGCCCTCCTCGCTCGGCAGCAGGCACCACGTGTTGTCGGCCTCGGTCCCGATCGACACGACCTCGGCGGGCACGCCGACCGCCAGCAGCCAGCCCTGGATCGACTCCGCGTTCATGCCATCTCCTCCAGGTAGCCCAGCGCGACGAGGTCGGCTACCGGGTGGGTGGCGCGGAAGCGCGCCCCGCCGCCGGGCTGGCCGAACCACTCGGCGGACAGGGTGAACCACACCGGCAGCACCTTGGCCACGCGGTAGCGGTGGTAGCCGGCGCCGACCAGGGCGGGCGGCAGCGAGCGCTCGGCGTAGGGCGTGCCGAGCTGGGACAGCACCCGGCCTTCCGGCCCGCCGAACCGGTCCAGCTCCACGCCGACCGCCAGGACACCGGGCTGACCGGCCTCGTAACCGCCCTCGGGGAACAGCTCACCGGGCGGCCAGGCGTACTCGGGCGGGTCGGCCCGGACCAGGAAGCGGCGGTCCCAGTCGCGCTCGTGCAGCCCCGCCAGGGGGTCGTAACCGTCCAGCAGCGCCGGGTCGGGCGAGCCGCCGGGCGTGAGGACGAGCCGCGGCCGGTTGACCGCCGGCACCGGGTCGGCGGGCACCGCGTCGGTCGACGCCGCGTCGGTCGGGTCCGCGCCGGAGAGCCGGGACCGCACCCCGTCCGGGCCCGCGATGGCGACCCGCAGGTCCAGGCCGAACCGGGCGGAGTCGTCCACCAGGTGCCCGTCCGGGTGACCCTGCGGCTCGAAGCGCAGCCCCGCCGCGAAGGTCTCGTCCTCCGACGGCGCGGGCAGTTGGCGGGCGGGCTCGGCGCTGGGCGGCGGGAGCATCCCGCCGGGGAACATGTGCAGCAGGAACAGCGCCACGGTCTCGTTGGTCGGTTCGGCGGTCTGCGCGGCCTTGACCGGGGGGCCGGACGGGGTGTCGTCCGCTGCCACCGAGGTCGGCAGGACGCCCGACGCGGGGCCGGCCGGGAGCGTCCCGGTGGCACCGCGACCGCCCACCGGGACGGGGATGATCGCGAACCCGAGGTCGCCGTCCGTCACCTGCTGGGCTACGGCGGCCAAGGCGTCCTTGATGTCCTTCGCCTGCGTGTCCTTGAGGTCGCCCTTGACCGCGCCGTCGGCCTTCGACTGGCCGCTGTCGGTCTTCGGTTGGCCGTCCGCCTTGGCGGCGGCGTCGCCCTTGGCCGGGGCCGCGCCCGCGTCCTTGGCCTGACCGCCCTGACCCGAGCCCTGCTGACCCTGGCCCGACTGACCGGCCGGCGTCTGGCCCGGCTGGGACTGACCGGATGAGGGCTGTCCGGGTGCCGTCTGGCCGGGCTGCGGCTGACCGGGCTGGGTGGCGCGGGCGTCGGCCTTCTGGGCCGCCTGCTGACCGGGTGCCTGGTTGGTCGTGGCGGCGTTGGCCGGCGCGTTGGCCGCGGCGTTCGCAGCGGCATTGGCGGCGGCGTTCGCGACCGGGGCCGCCTGGGCGACGGCCGGAGCCGCCGCGGGCAGTCCGCCCCCGGAGGGGCCACCGACGGACGGGGCGTTGAACGCGGGTCCTTGCGGTGCGGTCGGGTTCGCGGCCGGTGCGGCGGGCTGGGCGGGCGCGTGCGACGCGTCCACGGGCGGGAGCAGCGGTCGGTCCAGGACCGCCGCCGCCGACTGGTGGACCACGCCCTCGGTGTGGACGACCGCGTCCACGACCGGGCCGGCCGCCCCCGGGCCGAGGACCGGGTTCACCAAGTCCCCGACCACGTTGCCGAGGTTGGGTGCCGCGCTTGGCCGGCCGGGTCCGTTGCCCTGCGCCGGTCCGTTGTCGTAGCCGGGTCCGTTGCCCGGCCCGTTGTCGTGACCGGGTCCGTTGCCCGGTCCGTTGTCGCGCCCCGGTGCCACGGTGTCGACCGCGCCGTGGACCACGTCCGCCGCGCCCTGGACCGTGTGGCCGACCGCGCCGTCCACCGCGCCGCCGACGCCGTGGGCGACCTCGCCGGCCCGGTCCAGCACCGGTTCCACCACGGCCGCGACGGGCGGCGCGACCGAGCCGACCGTCTGCACGACGGGCTCCGCCACCGCGCCGACCGTGTCGGTCACCGCGCCGACCAGGCCACCGACCAAGCCGGGCGACTGGCCGGCACCCGGGACCGCCCCACCGGGAGCACCGTGCGCACCGCCGGGAGCCGCACCGGCCGGAGCACCGGCCGTGCCCTCGGAGCCGGGCAGCAGGCCGTCGAGCAGCCCTCCGCCCTGACCGCCGCCGAGCAGGCCGCCGCCGAGCGGACCGCCATTACCGAGCGGACCACCGCCGTGCGACTGGCCGGGACCACCGGCGGCACCGCCACCATGACCGGCACCATGACCGGCGCCGGCGCCCTGACCCGCGTCACCGTGCCCGTGCGCACCGGGGTTGGCGTCGACCGGCGGGTGGTGCCCGCCGATCTGCACACCGCTGTCCAGCCGCACCGCACTGGCCAGCGTATCGGTCAGGTGGGCGACGTTCGCCGCCGCACCGCGCACCGCCGCGTCCAGCCCCAGCAACGCCGTCGGGTGCCCGGCGTTCGCGGCCTGCTGCGCCGCGTCGTTGTTCTTCGCCAGGTTCACCAGCTCGCGCACCAGCTCGACCTTGGCCGCGCCGATCTGCTCGGCGGCGTGGTCCAGCCGGTCGGCCGCCGCGTGGCAGCCGCGCACCACGGAGTTCAGCGTGCCGTCCGGCGCGGTGAACTTGTTCCAGTGGCCGCGCGCCGCGTCCGCGGTCGACCCGGACATGGCGGCCAGCGCCTTGCCCGCCGACCCGTCGGACTCGCCCGCCAACGTGGACAGCTTGGTCCCCGCCTCGCGCCACGCGGTCGCGGACGCGCGCAACGCGTCCTCGTCGGCCTGGGGCCAGGAGACCCCGGCCTTGGCGGCGACGTCGGCCAGTTCGGCCGGCAGCTCGATCCCCATCACGGCCCCCTGAGTCAGATCGCGCCGAGCGCGTTGCGGTTGCCCTCTTCGGTGTCGCGGTAGGTCCGGGCCGTCTCGGCGAAGCGCTCACCGATGCCGCCGAACCCGGCGCTCAACCCGTTCAACCCGCTCAACGCCTCGCCCGACGGCTGCACGTGGCTCGACGCGAAGCTCTGCCCGATCGCGTCACCGCCCCAGCACGCGCCGATCGAGTCGAGCACGCCGCCCAGTTCGCCGGCGATCTTCCCGGCCCGCTCTGCGAACGCGGCGAAGTCGTCGGCGCCCTCGGCCAGCCGGGCGAGGTCGGTCCGGAAGCCGGTCATCTCGTTCTCCTCGCCCGCGTGCGGATCGGGGTGGTGGTGTCGGACTCGAGCCACTCGCGCTGCTCGAAGTCCTCGTCGTCGACGGCCGGGCGACGTCGCTTCGGTTCCGCCGACGGGAACGCTTCGGTGTCGTCCGGGCGGATCTCCTCCGGACGGAGGTCGGCGGTGCCGCGCACCAGCGCCTCGGGGTCCGTGCCGGCCGGCAGCACCGGGCTCAACGTCCGGTAGGCGCCCTCGGCGGCCCTGGCCACCGCTTCCCGCGTCGTGCGCACGATCAGCTGGGCGAGCTGCGCCGGCCGCAACCGGTACGCGCCGTCGCCCAGCTCCAGGTCGGTGAGCGTGCCCCTGGCGTCGACCACGGCGGTCACCGAGCCGTCGGGGCTGGTGGCCGAACCGGAGATCCGGGCCAGGTCGCGCTGCACGGACGCCAGCTGGTCGCGGCTGCGCCGGTAGTCGGCGAGCAGCTCGTCCACCTGGGCGCGGTGATCGGTCGTCACGGCCACCTCCGGTTCTCGCCGTCGCCGGGCATGGTCGTCGGTCGCGCGTTGGACGTTACGACCCCGACCCCGGTTCCGCGTCGTTCCAGGGAAATCCCGGCGAGGACGGCGCGGTGGACCGTTCGGGCCAACGCGGCCCCGACCACCGACCGGGGCCCGCCGTAGGGCTCGACCCGGCCGTCCGCCGGGCACAGCAGCACGACCGCGTCCGTGACCGTCCCGGTGCCCGGCACGCCCGCCTCGCCCAACGCCTGCGCCTTGGCCTCGGCAACCGTCGCGACGGCGTTGACCAGGGCCGCGTCCGCCAGCCGCACCGGCAGCACGCACACCGCGTTGATGGTGCCCACCGCGGGCACGTCGCCGGGCACGTCCTCGTCGGGCACGTCCTCGGCCGGCGGTCCGGCCGCCCACGTCGGGTGCGCGCCGATCCCGGTCGTCACCCAGGACCGCACACCGCCGTCGGCCTCCACCACCACGTCCCGCACGTCGACGGCGGTGAGGAGCCCGGTGCCCGCGCCGCGCAGGCCGAGGTCCGCCGCGATCTCACCGACGTGCGCGTCCGGGTCGAGCCGCGCGTAGTCCTTGGGCACGGTCGCGTTCAGCACCCAGTGCCGCAGGCCCAGCCCACCGCCGTGCGGGCCGGACGAGATCGCCAGAACCGGCTCGGGCAGCCGCCACACCAGGACGCCGGGGTGCCGTTCGATCACAGCGCCCCCACGGCGTTCACCAGCGCCCCGACCGCGTGCCGTCCGGCCGGAACAGCTCCTCCGGCAGCGGCCACGTCTCCGGGGGTCGGCTCGACGACCCGCACCGCACTACCCCCGCAGCGCCCGGACCACCCGCGACGGGCTCGGCCGGCCCAACCGCTCCGCCATCCACGCACTCGTGTCCGCGAGCTTGTCCAGGTCCACGCCGTGCTCGACGCCGAGCCCGTCGAGCATCCACACCAGGTCCTCGGTGGCCAGGTTGCCGGTCGCGGACTCCGCGTACGGGCAGCCACCCAGGCCACCCGCCGACGAGTCGACCGTCCGCACACCGGCCTGCAACGCGGCCAGCGTGTTCGCCAACGCCTGCCCGTACGTGTCGTGGAAGTGCACGGCGAGCCGGTCGACCCCGTCGAAGCCGGCCAGCAGCGCGGTCACCTGACCGGGGGTCGCCACCCCGATCGTGTCACCGAGCGACAGCTGGTCGCAGCCCATGTCCAGCAGCCTCTTGCCGACGCCGACGACCTGGTCACGCGGCACGGCGCCCTCCCACGGGTCGCCGAAGCACATCGACACGTACCCGCGCACGGCCAGCCCTTCGGCCTTGGCGCGGGACACGACCGGGTCGAACATGGCGAACTGCTCGTCCAGCGACCGGTTGAGGTTGCGCTGCGCGAAGGTCTCGGTGGCGCTGGCGAAGATCGCCACGTGCTCGACGCCCGCCCGCAACGCCCGTTCCAGCCCGCGCTCGTTGGGCACCAGCACCGGGTAGGCCACGCCGGGGCGCTTGACCAGACCGGCCAGCAGCTCCTCGGCGTCGGCCAGCTGCGGCACCCACTGGGGGTGCACGAAGCTCGTGGCCTCCAGGACCGTGCCGCCCGCGTCGGCCAGCCGGTCCAGGAACTCCAGCTTGGTGCCGACCGGCACGACCTCGGACTCGTTCTGCAGCCCGTCCCGCGGTCCGACCTCCCAGATCGTCACGCGGTCCGGCAGTCCATCCGCGCCGACCGTGTCCGGCAGGCCGACTTCACGCGCGCCCATCTGTGACCCTGTCCTCCGTCCGGTGGTCGTCGGCCGGGTTGTCGTTGATCTCCCGGTACAGCAGCGAATGCACCTTCTCCACCCGCCCGATGTCGTCGAACTCCAACGGCTCGTCCGACGCCGACTCGATGATCAGCGTGCCGCAGCCGAACAGCCGGTCCACCAGGTTGTGCTCGAAGCGGACGCTGTCGACGCGGCTCAGCGGGATGTCCAGGCCGGTGCGCTTGAGCACGCCGATCCGGTACATCACCCGTTCGCTGGTGATGATGAAGTGCGTGGTGCGCCAGCGCAGCAGCGGCGCCGCCGTCAGCCAGGCGACGAGCACCGCGACGAGCGCGCCGAGCACGATCCACGCGACCGGCGTCCAGCCCAGGTCCGACACCACCACCGCGAGGTAGGCGCCACCGCCGACCGCGACGACGAGCGCGAGCACCGGACCGAGCAGCGTCTTCCAGTGCGGGTGCTGGTGGATCACGACGTGCTCGCCGGGGCTGAGCAGGTCGTCCGGGTAGGCCACGGCGGTCCCCTTAGGTGGCGGCGCTCGCCCCGGAGTCGTCCTCTCGGGGCGACCTCACCGTACCCGCAGGTGCACCACGTCCCCGGCGGAAACGGAGTGGTCGGTGCCCTCGGCGTCGCGCACCACGAGCGTGCCGTCGGGCTCCAGGTCGTGGGCCGTGCCGATGAGCGGCTCGCCGCGGGCCAGGTCCACCCGCACCCGGCTGCCCAGCGTGACGCAGTGGCGGCGGTACTCGTCGCGCAACGACGGCTCGTCGCCGCCCGCCCGCCGCCACTGCTGCTCCAGCGCGGCCAGCTCGGTGAGCAGCGTGATCGCCACCGCCGTGCGGTCCAGCGGACCGGCGTGGTCCTCGAGGCTGGTCGGCCGCAGCCCGCCCGCGCCCGGTTCGACGTCGTCGGGCAGCGCGGCCACGTTGAGCCCGATGCCGACGACCACGGCCTGCGCCACGCCCGCGGTGATCTCGGCCAGCACGCCCGCCGCCTTGGCGTCACCGATGAGCAGGTCGTTCGGCCACTTCAGGGTCGCCCCGACACCCAGGCCGGCCGCAGTGCGGACCAGCGCCAGGCCCGCGAGCAGCGTCAACCACGGCAGGCGCGACGGCGGCACCCCGGTCGGGCGGAACAGCACGCTCACGTAGAGGCCGCCGCCGGGCGAGATCCAGCCCCGGCCGCGCCGCCCCTGCCCGGCGCTCTGCCGCTCCGCGATGAGGACGGTGCGGTCGTGCGCGCCCCGGCTCGCCGCGCCGCGCAGGTCGTGGTTGGTGGAACCGGTCTCGGCCACCACGTCCAGTGCCGCGTAGGGACCGATGAGCTTGTCGCGCAGTGCGGCGGTGTCCAGAGTCACGTCCGCACCTTATGAGCGACCCGCCCCGCTCGCTTCGTCGGAGCGGTGTGGATGCGGGACGGGTCGCCGCGGCCAAGCCTGCAACCTCCACCGCGCTGGAGGTCAACGGCCCTCCGTGCCGCCGGCGGACGATCGCGAGGTCGCGTCGGGCGTTCGTGACCTATCACGGCGATCACGCTCTTCGCTCGCCGCCGTCTCCGGGGGAGCGGCCACCAGCACCGTCGCGTCGGGCGGTCGTGACCCATTTCACGGCCATCACGTCCTCCGATCGCAGTGAAATCGGCCGCGAACGCCCGACTCCCCAGCGACCTCGCCGCCGTCTCCGGAGGAGCGGCGATCGGGCAGAGTTAAGCTGCCGCGCTATGAGCAGTGCGACCGCCCCCATCGGCGAGGAGCCGGACGTCCACACCACGGCCGGGAAGCTGGCCGACCTGTACCGGCGCAACGAGGAGGCCGTGCACGCCGGCTCGGCGCGCATGGTCGAGAAGCAGCACGCCAAGGGCAAGAAGACCGCCCGCGAGCGCATCGAGCTGCTGCTCGACCCGGGTTCGTTCATCGAGCTGGACGAACTGGCGCGGCACCGCTCGACCAACTTCGGCCAGGAGCGCAACCGGCCCTACGGCGACGGCGTGGTGACCGGCTACGGCACCGTCGACGGCCGTCCGGTGTGCGTGTTCAGCCAGGACGTCACGGTCTTCGGCGGCTCGCTCGGCGAGGTCTACGGCGAGAAGATCGTCAAGGTCATGGACCTGGCGATCAGGACCGGCCGGCCGATCATCGGCATCAACGAGGGCGGCGGCGCGCGCATCCAGGAGGGCGTCGTCTCGCTCGGCCTCTACGGCGAGATCTTCCGCCGCAACGTGGCCGCGTCCGGCGTCGTGCCGCAGATCTCGCTGATCATGGGCGCGAACGCGGGCGGCCACGTCTACTCGCCCGCGCTGACCGATTTCGTGGTCATGGTCGACAAGACCTCGCACATGTTCATCACGGGCCCGGACGTGATCAAGACCGTCACCGGCGAGGACGTCGGCTTCGAGGAGCTGGGCGGCGGGCGCACGCACAACACCAAGTCGGGCAACGCGCACTACCTCGGTGACAACGAGGAGGACGCCATCTCCTACGTCAAGGAGCTGCTGTCCTACCTGCCCGCGAACAACATGTCCGAGCCGCCGGTCTTCGACGCGCCCGACGACCTGGTGCACGGTTCGGTCGAGGAGTCGGTGACCGACTCCGACCGCGAGCTCGACACGCTGGTCCCGGACTCGGCCAACCAGCCCTACGACATGCACGAGGTCATCACCCGCGTGCTGGACGAGGGCGAGTTCCTGGAGGTCCAGCCGCTGTTCGCGCCGAACATCCTGGTCGGGTTCGGCCGGGTGGACGGCCACTCCGTCGGCATCGTGGCCAACCAGCCCACCCAGTTCGCGGGCTGCCTGGACATCGACGCCTCGGAGAAGGCGGCGCGGTTCGTGCGCACCTGCGACGCGTTCAACGTCCCGGTGCTGACCTTCGTCGACGTGCCCGGCTTCCTGCCCGGCACCGACCAGGAGTGGAACGGCATCATCCGGCGCGGCGCGAAGCTGATCTACGCCTACGCCGAGGCGACCGTGCCGCTGGTCACCGTGATCACCCGGAAGGCCTACGGCGGCGCGTACGACGTGATGGGCTCCAAGCACCTGGGCGCGGACGTCAACCTGGCGTGGCCGACGGCGCAGATCGCGGTCATGGGCGCGCAGGGCGCGGCGAACATCGTGCACCGCAAGACGTTGGCGAACGCGGTGGCCGAAGGTGAGGACGTCGACGCGCTTCGGGCCCGTTTGCAGCAAGAGTACGAAGACACCCTCTGCAACCCTTACGTGGCCGCCGAACGCGGCTATGTTGACAGTGTGATCCCTCCCTCTTTCACGCGTTCGTACGTCGCCAGGGCGCTGGCGATGCTGCGCGACAAGCGCGAGGCGCTGCCGCCCAAGAAGCACGGGAACATCCCGCTGTGAGCGGGGCACCGCACCTCCGGGTGGTGCGCGGGAACCCGGACGACGTGGAGCTGGCCGCGCTGGCAGCGGTCGTGGCCGGACTGGCCTCGGCCGGTGGTCCGGCGGGCGACGAGCCGACGCGCTCGGCGTGGTCGGACAAGTCCAGGCAGGTCAGGCGCCCGTTGCCGCACGGCCCGGGCGCGTGGCGGTCCTTCGGCCTGCCCGGCTGAGCCCTCCCAACCCGCACGCGACCGCCGTCGGATCACCACACCGGCGGCGGTCGTCGGCGTGCCCCGACCCGCTCGACGGTCGAGAACCGCTCGACGGTCGAGAACCGCTCAGCAGTCGACGCGCCGTGAGTTGACCCGCACGCCCGTGTCACCGAGCACGGTCACCTCGCGGCACCGCGTCCCGTCCGGCACGTGCAGGCGCACCCGCATCCACATGGTGTCGACGCCGGTCCGCGCCTCCAGGACCTCGACGCCCTCGGCGGCCACCGCCGACGGCACCGCGTCGAGATGCCGCAACGCCCGCGCGATCGTGGTCACCTCGTCCATGACGCGGTACTCGACGCGGTCGCTGCCGTTCGCGAACGGCCAGAACGGCACTCCGTAGCCGACGGGGTCGGTGGACACGACCCGAGCCGCCAGGACCAGGAGCAGGACGGCCGGCACCGCCAGGAGCCACCGGTGACGCCCTCGCCCGCGGTCGACCCGGCGCACCACCAGAGCCAATCGCTGCACCTCTTCGAGGGTGCCCAAGCGCCTCGCCGTGCGCATCGGTAGTTCTACGCAGCACTGCGGTCCCGCACCGGGCGGCCGTCCCGCGGCACGTCCTAGGCTGCACGCCGTGCGCTTCGTCCTCGCCTCCCAGTCCCCCGCCCGCCTGGCCGTGCTCCGCGCCGCCGGGGTCGAACCCGTCGTCCGCGTGTCCGGCGTCGACGAGGACGCGCTGGCCGCCTCGCTGGCCGACCCGACGCCGGAAGAGCTGGTCACGGCGCTGGCGACGGCGAAGGCCGAGGCCATCGCCCGCGACGAGGACGATGACGCGGTGGTCGTCGGCTGCGACTCGATGCTGCGCACCGCCGACGGCGAGGTGCACGGCAAGCCGGGCACGGTCGAGGTCGCGCGCGAGCGGTGGAAGAAGATGGCCGGCACCACCGGCACCCTGCTGACCGGGCACGCCGTGCTGCGGCTGCGCGGCGGGCGGGTCGTGGCGCGCGCCGTCGGGCACGAGGCGACGCTGGTCCGGTTCGGCCGCCCGTCCGACGACGAGTTGGAGGCCTACCTGGCGACCGGCGAGCCGCTGCACGTCGCGGGCGCGTTCACGCTCGACGGCCTGGGCGGCTGGTTCGTGGACGGCATCGACGGCGATCCGTCCAGCGTCATCGGCATCAGCCTGCCGCTCACGCGCGCCCTGCTGCGTCAAGTGGACGTCGCGGTGTCCGACATCTGGTAGCCGTTGTCACATTTCCGCTGATCCGGGAAGCTCTCCGAAGCACCTTCGCGTTGGGAGAGCTGTGGGTGAACTGCTGACGCGCCGCCGTCACATCGACTTCGGGCGCAGGACGAACACGGGCTGTCAGGGCTGACGCCCCTCCCGTCGTCCACCCCTGCGCAGCCAACCCGGAGCACGTCGTGTCGTTCGTCCGCAGTTACACCAAGCCGAAGGTGTTCGGCGTCACCGTCCTCGCCGCGCTCGTCCTGGGCGCGCTCGCGGGGTACCTGGCCAAGACCACCGGTCAGGCGTGGCTCACCACCACCCTGGGTCACATCGGTGACGTCTTCACCAGCCTCTTGCAGTTCACCGTCATCCCCCTGGTGTTCACCGCGATCGTCGTGGGCATCACCAGCCTCCGCCGCCTGGGCACGAACCGCGCGGCGCGGCTGGGCGGCAAGACGCTGCTGTGGTTCGCCACCACGTCGCTGATCGCCGTGCTCATCGGCCTCGCCATCTCGTTGATCTTCAAGCCCGGCTCGGGCGTGCACGTCGAGCCGTCGCAGGCGGCGGTGGAGAAGCTCGCCGCCCGCGACCAGGGCTCGTGGAGCACCCTGCTGGACACCCTGATCCCGTCCAACCTGTTCAGCGCCTTCACCGAGGGCGAGGTGCTCCAGGTCGTGTTCATCTCGGTGCTGGTCGGCTTCGCCGCGTACGCGCTGGGTGAGAAGGCCACGCCGTTCGTCACGCTGACCCGGTCGGCGTTCGACCTGATCCAGAAGATCGTCGGCTGGGTCGTGCTGCTCGCGCCGATCGGCGTGTTCGGCCTGATCGGCACCGCGTTCGCCACGTACGGCAACTCGTTCGTCCGACCGCTGTTCTCGCTGATCGCGGCCGTGTACGGCGGGTCGCTGCTGGTGCTGTTCGTGGTGTACCCGCTGCTGCTGCGGTTCGTCGGCCGGGTGTCGCCGGTGACGTTCTTCGCGAAGGCGTGGACCGCGATCCAGTTCGCCTTCGTGTCCCGCTCGTCGGGCGCGACCCTGCCGCTGAGCAGGCAGACCGCGGCCAACCTCGGCGTCGACAACGACTACGCGTCGTTCGCCGTGCCGCTGGGCACCACCACGAAGATGGACGGTTGCGCCGCCGTGTACCCGGCCATCGCCACGGTGTTCATCGCGAACCTGTTCGGCGTGCAGCTGGGCGTGTGGCAGTACGTGGCGATCGTCGCGGTCGCCGTGTTCGGCGCGCTGGCCACCGCCGGGACCACCGGCTGGTTCACCATGCTGACGCTGACCCTGGGCGCGGTGAACATGCCGCCGGAGGTCATCGCCACCGGTGTCGCCGTGGTCTACGCGATCGACCCGATCCTGGACATGGTCCGCACGGCCACCAACGTGACCGGCCAGATCACCGTCCCGGTCCTGGTCGCCCGCACCGAGGGCCTGCTGGACGACGAGGTGCTGAACGCCCCGAGCGAGCCCCCGCTGCTCACCACCCCGCGCGCCCCGGTCCCCGCCTGACCCGCCACCCCGCCCCTGAGCGCAGTCGCTGAGCGTTGAACTCACCGCTCGCGAACGTAGGACTCTCGCGGCCTGGACGTAGGACTCTCGCCGGTTGTCAGCTCGCGTTCACGTCGATGCACGCGTAGAACGCGTTCGAGGTGTCACCGATGTTCCAGATGGCGAGCACCGTCTGACGGCCGGACGCACCGAGGTCCACCGTGTGCGACACGGTGGCCGGGGGCTGCTGCATGCCGCCGTCGAAGTAGCCGACCCGCCTGCCGCTGACGTAGTACTCGTAGCTGGCGGTGCGGTGCCGGGCGGTGAAGGTCCAGTTGAACGTGACCGACCGGCCGGTGTTCGCGACCTGCCAGCCCTTGCTGTTGTCGTTCAGCTCGGCGAACCGGGCGACGCCGCCGTTGCAGCTGCGCAGGCCCTTGGGGCCTTCGACGCTCTGCGGCTCCCACTTGATGTCGCCGCACGCCACGACACCGCGGGCGCACTGGGCCTGACGACTGGCGGGTGAGGACACGTATCCGTGCGCGAACGCGGGCGCCGAGGGCAGGGCGACCGTCACGAGCGGGGCGACGAGAAAGCCTGCCGCCACTGCGGCGATCCTTCGGCGGAGTGACATGTGGACTCCTCTGATCGGATGGGCGGAAACGCTTGTGGCGAACGCCAACCCGAGTGCGCTGGGTGGAGCGTTCACCCATACGCGGCGGCAGGTCTAGACCATACTCTCCGTGACTGCGCCGTGACAACCGTCATTCGGGCGGTTGTCGCCTGCTTGTCCTGTTCGCATGAACGTCGACGAGTCAACCTTCGATGTAACGGTTCGCGAACAGATCATGACTCAGAGTCACGAGACGAGGGTTGCCCACACCTTCGCGCTCCCGTGCGAGGCGATCTACTACAACGGCACAGCCACCTGGTCCGACCGGTCGGTCGGCATCACCGGGGCATTCAAAGCCGGCAACTGCGGGCGGATCCACGTGCGGTCGTTCATCGGCAGCACCACTCCGGACTTCCGGAGTCCCGTTCGGGACAAGCGGCGAGGACCGGGTGATCGACCGGGAGCGCTCGGCTCCGTCGACGGACGGCGTCTCGCTAGTCTGCGGTCGTGGCAGGGGGCGACGGGATCGTGGACTTGCGGCAGGCGGCGTCCTCCCCGCCGACGCGGGTGGTCGGCCGGGGGCGTGGTTGGTACCGCGGCGATTGCCACGTGCACTCCGAGCAGTCGCACGGCACGGACCGGACGCCGGAGCAGTTGGCCGCGGAGGCGCGGGCGCTCGGGCTCGACTTCATCGCGGTGACCGAGCACAACGCGGCGGCTGCCCACGAACGGTGGGGAGCGGTCGCCGGGGACGACCTGCTGGTGGTCCTGGGGCAGGAGGTGACCACCCGCACCGGCCACTGGGTCGCGCTGGGCCTCGCCCCGGGGCAGGAGGTCGAGTGGCGCTACGGCGTTCGCGACGACGTGCTCGACCGGCACCTCGCGCCGGTCCGCGAGGCCGGTGGGCTGTGCGTGGCCGCTCACCCGCACGCCCCGTACCCCGGTGGCGCGCTGATGTACCCCTTCGACGCGTTCGACCTGGTCGAGGTGTGGAACGGGGTGTGGCGCTCGGACCTGCCGTGGAACGCGGACAACGAGGCGGCCTCGGCGGAGTGGGGTCGCGGCCTCGCCGCAGGGCTGCACCGCGGTCGGTGGCAGCCGGCGATCGGCAGCAGCGACGCGCACCTGGAGGGCCAGCTCGGCCGCCCGCACACCGTGGTGCTGGCCGACGAGCTGAGCACCGCCGCGGTGCTGGCCGGTCTGCGCGCCGGCCGCAGCTGGCTCGCGGACTCGACGGCCGTCGAGCTGTCTTTCGAGGTCCTGGCCGGTGATCGCGCCGCCGGCATCGGGGACCGGGTGCACGCCCGCGGCGAACCGGTCGTGGCACGGCTCGACGTCGTCGGCGTACCGTCCGGCTCGGTGAGCTTCCACACCGAGCAGGGCGTCGCTCACCGGGAAGCGTTGCCCGCGCACGGGTCCGGGACGGTCGAGTGGCGCTTCTCCGGCGCGGACACCGGTTTCGTGCGGGTGCAGGTGCGGTACGACGACGGGTCGATGGCCGCGATCACCAACCCCGTGCTCGTGTCGCCCTGACGCGCGGCACAGTTCCCCAGGCACCCGACCGCGCCACCGGGGCGCGTCACCGCGCCGGATCCGTGCAGCGGTCCGGCGGCGTGCGGGCGCTCAGGCGCCGGCGATCAACGAGCTAGCCTGGGACCGGTGACCGACGAGCACACCGCGCGGATCGACGTGACGCGGCTCCCCGACGACCTCGTGGCGCTGATCGATCGGCTGGGGCCCGGCGAGGAGTTGGTCATCACCCGCAACGGGGACGCGATCGCGACGATCTCCGGCACGGGCGGCGTGGTCGGTGCCGGGGCGGTACCCGGTTTCCCGGCGGACGAGGTCCCCGGACCGCCGACCGCGGACTACGGAGACGACGTGGTGGTGGTCGCCACGGCGATGAAGCTGTCGGCGTCGGCACGGTCGGCGCTGTCCGCCCAGCTCGGCCCGGACTACATCGTGCTCGACATGCACGCGGCGCCGACGACGGCGGACGTGCTGCTGGTGCCACCGGCCAGCCCGCAGCTGATCGGGAGCCTCCGGGGCCTGTACCCCAAGGCGCGGGTCGTCATCGCGGAGATCGAGGACCGCGAGCTCGGCGTCGTCCACCGCGGCCCGGTCCGGCGCATGCTGGAGGCCGGTGCGGAGACCTACCTGATGTCGACCACCATCCCCAAGCTGGCCAGGCAGCTCGACCGGACCGTCACGCAACGGCCGCAGCTCGTCGACGGCACCGCCGCGCGACTGGAGATCGAACCCGCGACGACGGACCGCCGTCTCCCCGGTGACGGCGCGTGGGAGCACCTCCACCCGGACCACGACTGACGGACCTGTCCGCGCGGACGGAGATCCACCCCGGCAGGTACTCGTCCAGGCCCTTCGCGGCCGTCACCGGTCCCCGTCCCGCAGCACGCGGTCGACGTGCGCGGGCAGCTCGTCGTAGCCCAGCACCGTGGTCAGCGGCGACGTCACGATCGCGGTGGACCGCTCGTCCGCGCCCTCCGCGATGGCGTCCGCGGTGCGCCCGCTGCCGCGCAGCACGACCAGCGGCCGGTTGTGGCCCAGGCTGTGCTCGGCGTCCTCGAAGCTGATCGCGCCGCCGTTGACCAGCACGGTCAGCGAGGGCCGCGACCCGGCCACCACGCCGGCCACCTCGGCCAGCCACGGCGACTCGTCGCCCCACGTGCCGCCGGGCACCAGCACCAGGTGGGTGTGGTTCGGCTCGAACGCGGCCACGTCCGCGGCGACCTCGGCGGCCACCCCGATCAGCGGGAACGCGCCGCCCGCCGCCGCCCGCGCCAGCCCGGCGGCCCGCATCACGCCGACGTCCGTGCCACCGTCGACCACCGCCGCGCCGCACTCGTCCAGCAGCGGCACGAGGTCGCGCAGCACGAGCGCCAGCGCCTCCACGTCCGCCCGGTCCATCCTGGCCGCACCGCCGACCAGCACGAGCACCGGCCGGTCGAGCGGCAGCCCGGCCCCGGCCAGCTCGGCCGTCGAGGTCACCCGCACCCTGTCCACGATGGGCGACCGTACCGGCGCGCGGCCACTCCCACCCCGTCGCCCACGCGGCGGACGGCGTCGATCCGATCACGCGCGGCGCGCGGGACCAGGGGGCGAACGGCCGGGACGCCGGGTTACAGCTCCAGTCCGGTGAGGACGAGGACGCGCTGCTCGGTCAGGTCGTCCATGGCCGCGCGCACCCCCTCGCGGCCGGTGCCGGACTCCTTGACCCCGCCGTACGGCATCTGGTCGGCGCGGAAGCTCGGCACGTCACCCACGATCACCCCGCCCACGGCCAGGCGCTTGGCCGCGCGGAACGCCAGTCGGACGTCGTGCGTGAACAGTCCCGCCTGGAGCCCGAACCGGGACGCGTTGACCCGGTCGAACGCCTCGTCGACCGACGGCACGGCGTCCAGCACCACGACCGGGCCGAACACCTCCTCGTCCACCACCTTGCACGCGGGCGGCACGTCGGCCAGCACGGTCGGCTCGTAGGTCGCACCCGTCCGGCGGCCGCCGGTCAGCACCCGCGCGCCCGCCGCCACGGCCTCGTCCACCCACGCCTCGACCCGCCGCGCCGCGGCCTCGTTGATCAGCGGGCCGACGTCGGTGGCCGGGTCGGTCGGGTCGCCGGTGCCGAGCCCGCGCACGTGCGACACCACGGCGTCGGCGAACGCCGGGTACACGTCGGAGTGCGCGTACACGCGCTGCACCGAGATGCACGACTGCCCGCCCTGGTACATCGAGAACGTCGCGATCCGCTGCGCCGCCCAGTCCAGGTCCGTCCAATCAGGACAGACGACGGCGGCCGCGTTGCCGCCCAGCTCCAGCACGACGTGCTTGCGCGGCACCCGGTCCAGGATCGAGTAGCCCACCGGACCGGACCCGGTGAACGACACCACCGGCAGCCGGGGGTCCTCGGCCAGCGCGCCCGCCACCTCGTTGGGCACCGGCAGCACCGACCACGACCCGGCGGGCAGGTCCGCCTCGGCCAGCAGCTCGCCCAGCAGCAGCGCCACCAGCGGCGTCGCGGGCGCCGGCTTGACCACGATCGGTGCGCCGACCGCCAGCGCGGGCGCGACCTTGTGCGCCACCAGGTTCAGCGGGAAGTTGAACGGCGCGATGCCGAGCACGGGCCCGCGCGGAGCCCGCCGCACCAACGCCAACCGACCGTTCGCCGCCGGGTCGGTGTCCAGCCGCTGGAGCTCGCCGGAGAACCGACGCGCCTCCTCGGCGGCCCAGCGGAACGTCGACACCGCCCGGTTGACCTCCATCCGCGACCACTTCACCGGCTTGCCCGACTCGGCGGTGATCAGCGCGGCCACCTCGTCGGCGCGTTCGGCCAGCCGCCGCGACACGTGGTCCAGCGCGGCCGCCCTGGCGTGCGCGGGCAGGCCTGCGAACTCCTCGGCCACGGCGTGCGCGGACGCGACGGCGCGTTCCACGTCCTCGGCGGTCGCGTGGGACGTCACACCGGCGAGGGCGCCGTCGTGCGGGGTGCGGATCTCGACCGGGTCGTCGCTCGTCGCGGGCTGTCCCGCGACCCAGTACGGCGTCGTCGTCACTCGATGGCTCCTTCAAGCACGTCCAGGCCCTCGGCCAGCAGCTCGTCCGGGATGACGAGCGGTGGCAGCAGGCGGATCACGTTCCCACGGGTGCCGCAGGTCAGCACGACCACCCCGGCCGCGTGGCAGGTGGCGGCCACCCGCGCCGCGACCTCGGCGGAGGTCAGCTCCACGGCGAGCATCGCGCCCCGGCCGCGCACCTCGACGACCGCGTCGGAGGTGAGCGCGCGCAGGCGGGGCAGCACGGTCGCCTCGATGCGCCGCGCGGCGGCGTTCAGGTCGAGGTCGCGCATGGTGTCGATCGCGCCCAGCGCGGCGGCGCACGCGACCGGGTTGCCGCCGTAGGTGCCGCCCAGGCCGCCGGGGTGCACGGCGTCCAGCACCTCGGCCCGCCCGGTGACGGCGGCCAGCGGCAGGCCGCCCGCGATGCCCTTCGCCGTGGTCACCAGGTCCGGCACCACGCCCTCGTGGTCGCACGCGAACCAGTCGCCGGTGCGGCAGAACCCGGTCTGGATCTCGTCCGCGACCAGCAGCACGCCGTGCGACCGGCACCAGTCCGCGAGGGCGGGCAGGAAACCGGGCGCGGGCACGACGAACCCGCCCTCGCCCTGGATCGGCTCGACCACGACGCACGCGATCCCGTCCGGTCGGTCGACGGCGGCGACGGCCCGCCGTGCCGCCTCCTCGCCGCCCAGGCCGTCGTGCAGGGGGTGGGAACCGGGGACGCGGTGCACCTCGGGGGTGAACGGGCCGAAGCCGCGCTTGTAGGGCATCTCCCGGGCCGTCAACGCCATGGTGAGGTTGGTGCGGCCGTGGTAGGCGTGGTCGAACACCACGACACCCGGTCGCCCGGTGGCGTGCCGGGCGATCTTGACCGCGTTCTCCACCGCCTCCGCGCCGGAGTTGAGCAGCACCGAGCGCTTGTCGTGCCCGCCGGGGGTCAGCTCGGCCAGCCGTTCGCACACGTCCAGGTAACCCTCGTACGGCGTGACCATGAAGCAGGTGTGGGTGAACCGGTCGACCTGCTCGTGCACCGCCCGCGCGACGCGGGGCGCGGGGTTGCCGACACCGGTCACCGCGATGCCGGAGCCCAGGTCGATCAACCGGTTGCCGTCCACGTCGACCAGCAGGCCCGGCTCGGCGTGGTCGACGAACACCGGGAGCACCGACCCGACGCCCGCCGCGACCGCGCCCTTGCGCCGCTCGGCCAGCTCGCGGGAGCGGGGGCCGGGGATCTCCGTGCGCAGTCGGGCCATGGCTCCAGCATCGACCCGCCGGCCGTGCGACGACAGTGTCCGGTGTGGCGATCCACCGGTCGCGGGCTGTACACAGTGTCCATGGTGTTGACGGTCGGGGCGCTGGCCCGCGAGGTCGGTCTGCCCGTGCTCGTGGACGCCGGGCTGGACCGGCCCGTGGCGTGGGTGCACAGCACCGAGCTGGCCGACCCGACGCCGTTCCTGGAGGGCGGTGAGCTGCTGCTGACCACCGGCATCGCGCTCGGGCCGCACGGCGACTACGTGCGGCGGCTGGTGGCGGCGGGTGCGGTGGGCCTCGGGTTCGGCACCGGCCTGAGCCACGACCGGGTGCCCGAGGACCTGGTCCGGGCCGCCCGGGACGCCGGGCTGGCGTTGCTGGAGGTGCCGAGGCCGACGCCGTTCATCGCGATCACCAAGGCGGTGTCGCGGGCCGTCGCGGCCGACGAGTACGCGGCGCTGGCGCGCACCAGCGCGGCGCAGCGGTCGCTGACCCGTGCCGCGGTCGCCGACGGG
>NZ_JBFAAX010000055.1:0-23996 GCF_040639995.1 Actinosynnema sp. NPDC023658
ATCCGGCGGCGGGTCGAGGAGGCGATCGACCTGGTCGCGGAGAACGCCGCGGCCGGGGCCGGGCGACCGGCCGGCGGCGAGCCCGACCACTGGCACGTCGAGCGCCTGGAAGCGCTGGTCCGCCTCGACGTGCCGGAGCCGCAGTGCGTCGAGCGGTGGACGCTCGTGGCCGAGCGCGACATCGGTGACCACGTCCGAGTCGCGGTGACCCCGCCGTGCGGGCTCCCCGGTGACGGCGCGGGCCTGCGGGCCGTGCCGCTCTTCGGGGTCGAGGTGGCGGATGAGCAGCGTGCGCCGGACGGGCGCGTCCTGCTCGACCTGCGCCTCCCCCGGACCCTGCACGCGGGCCGGCGGCACGAGTGCGGCCTGGTCGTCACCGCGCCGGCCGGCGGTGGCGCCCGGTCGCACCACCTCTACCGCCCGGAACGCCGGTGCGAGTCCTTCGAGCTGAGGGTCCGGTTCCCCGCCGCGCACGTGCCCGCCGTGGTCCGCCCGGTCCGGGGATCGCTCGACCCCGCGGCGAGCGGTCGGAGGGCCGCCGGCGAGGAGGTGGCGGTCGACGCGGTGCACGAGGCGCACGTGACCTTCGCGGACCTGCGCTCCGGGGAGGTCTGCGGGATCCGCTGGCGACCGGAGGTCCCCGTGACCTGACCCGACGCCGTCAGCGGCGCGGCAGGGTGGTGCCGTCGGACGTCCCGGTGTGCGTGAGGCGCTTGGCGAAGCAGTCGTCCGGGCCGATGAGCTCCCGGTCGCACCACGCGTTGGCCTCCGCGCCGGTGGCGTGGGTGTAGGGCACCACGGTCACCCAGAAATCGCCGCTGTCGAAGCTGGCGAAGTCCGCAGAGGACAGTAGCAGCGCGTTCGGGTACCTGGTTGTGGTGAGCTGGAAGTCCCGCCAGATGTCCTCGTGGGTGAACCGCACCCCGTGGACCACGAGACCGAGCCGCTTGGAGGACAGCTGCGGCACCCACCGGCCCACGAGGGCCTCCACCGCCGCCCGGTCGGTCGCGACCTGCGCGTCCAGGTGTTGCCGCGCGATCTCGTCCGGTGGGACGGCGCGGGGCGTGGGCCACGGTGCGGTGGACGTGGTCGTCGGAGGGGGCGTCCACGGCGGTACCACGACGGACGCCGCGGTGTCCGCTCCCGCCGCCGCGGAAGCGACGCCCGTGACGCGGCGGTGCGAGTAGCGCATCCCGACCACGGACGCGGCCACCACCATGATCGCGACCACCACCAGCGCGGTGACCACGAACGGCAGCGGGAGGCGCGGGTCGTCCGGCTGGGCCCTGGAGTCGACCGGTCGGATCCGGTCGGCGGTCAGGTCGGCGCCGCACGTCGTGCAGTACCCGAGGCCCGGGGTCCGGCCTGCTCCGCACCTCCCGCACACGTTCATGGGGCGTCCCTGTCGCATCGTCCGAAGAAGACGGACCACGCTAGCCCCGAGTCCGTCGCCGCGGCGGCCGCCGCAGCGATTGACCACTTGTTGGCCGGCTGTTGTCCAACCTCAGGCGGTGGCCGCGGCGGCGGCCCGGCCCGCGACCCGGCCGGAGAACAGGCAGCCGCCCAGGAACGTGCCCTCCAGCGCCCGGTAGCCGTGCACGCCGCCGCCGCCGAAGCCGGACGCCTCGCCCGCCGCGTACACGCCCTCCAACGGGGTGCCGTCGTCCTTGAGCACCCGCGCGGACAGGTCGGTGTGCAGGCCGCCCAACGTCTTGCGGGTCAGCACGGACAGCCGCACGGCGATCAGCGGACCGGCCTCGGGGTCCAGGAACGGGTGCGGCTCGACCACCCGGATCAGCTTGTCGGTGATGAACTTCCGCGCCTCGCGCATGGCGTTGACCTGCATGTCCTTGCCCAGCCCGGAGATCACCTGCCGGTCGCGCTCCACGATGGTGCGCCGCAACGCGCCCGCGTCGATCAACGACGTGCCGGTCAGCGCGTTCATCCCGGCCGCGAGCTCCTCGGGCGTGCGGCCGAAGATGAACTCCTCGGACCGCTTCGCGAACTCCTCCACGGGCGCCACGGCACCGGGCAGCGCGCGCTTCAGCACGGCCCGGACGTCCTTGCCGGTCAGGTCGGGGTTCTGCTCCGACCCGGACAGCGCGAACTCCTTGCCGATGATCTTCTGGTTGAGCACGAACCACGAGTAGCCGTGCCCGGTCTTCACGATGTGCTCCAACGCGCCCAGCGCGTCGAACCCCGGGAACAGCGGGATCGGCAGCCGCCGACCCGTGGCGTCCAGCCACAGCGACGACGGTCCGGGCAGGATGCGGATGCCGTGCCGGTTCCAGACCGGGGCGTAGTTGGCGATGCCCTCCGGGTAGTGCCACATGCGGTCCTCGTTGACGACCTCGCCGCCGGCGCCCTGCACGACCCTGAGCATCTCGCCGTCGACGTGGTCCGGCACGCCCGACAGCATGTGCTCGGGCGGCGTGCCCATGCGCGACGGCCAGTTGCGGCGCACCATCTCGTGGTTCGCGCCGATGCCGCCCGACGTGACGACGACGGCCTGCGCGCGCAGCTCGAAGTCGCCGGACACCGCCCGCGAGCTCGGCTCACCGCGGCCGGCGGTGCTGACCTCAAGCACCTCGCCGCGCACGCCGTCCACCGCGCCGCCGGTCGTGGTCAGGCCGGTGACGCGGTGCCGGAACTTCAGCTGCACGAGCCCGCGCGCCACGCCCTCGCGCACCCGCCGCTCGAACGGCGCGACGATGCCCGGCCCGGTGCCCCAGGTGACGTGGAAGCGCGGCACGGAGTTGCCGTGGCCGTCGGCCAGGTACCCGCCGCGCTCGGCCCACTGCACGAGCGGGAACCAGCGCACGCCCATCGCGTGCAGCCACGACCGCTTCTCGCCCGCGGCGAAGTCCACGTAGGCCTCGGCCCACTGCCGCGGCCAGTGGTCGGCGTCCCGGTCGAACGCGGCCGAGCCCAGCCAGTCCTGCAGGGCCAGCTCCGCCGAGTCCTTGACCTTCAACCGCCGCTGCTCGGGGCTGTCGACCAGGAACAACCCGCCGAACGACCAGAACGCCTGTCCACCGAGCGAGGCCTCCGGCTCCTGGTCGAGGAGGATGACCTTGCGGCCGGCGTCGACCAGTTCGGCGGTGGCGACCAAGCCCGCCAGACCGGCGCCGACGACGATGACGTCTGCGTCCTGTGCCATCGGGCGAGTCTAGATCGAACTCCGGTGGTGGACGAGACTTGAAGAAAACTCACTTTCAAGGGGTGGTGCACGGTGTCGTACACGGGGGACGTCGGTGAGGTCAACGCGGTGTGGCGGCCGGTGGCGGAGGTGCCGACCATCGACCGGCCGCTGACGCAGGCCAGGTTGGTGGGCACCGGCGACGTCACGCGCAAGCAGTTCGGATTGTTCGAGTGGCGGATGCGTCCGCACGCGGGCGGGCCCTCGGCCCACTTCCACAAGACGTTCTCCGAGTCGTTCTACGTGATCTCCGGAACGGTTCGGTTGTACAACGGCGAGACCTGGGTGGACGCCACGGCGGGTGATTTCCTCTACGTGCCGGAGGGCGGCGTCCACGCTTTCCGCAACGACGCCGACGAGCCCGCCTCGATGTTGATCCTCTTCGCGCCCGCGCCGCCGCGCGAGGAGTACTTCCGGGAACTCGCAGAGATCGCGGAGTCCGGGCGGCAGCTCAGCCCCGAGGAGTGGACCGAGCTGTTCGCCCGGCACGACCAGTACATGGTCTGAGCTGGGGTTCCGAGTGGGTGGTGGTGGCTAACTGGCCGCCGGCCGTTCGGTGGGGGAGCCGTTCGGCCGGCGGCGGTCGGGCATGCGCGGGCGCACCTGCAACGTCTCGGGGAGAGGTGCCGCTCGGGCCTGGGGGAGAGCCCTGCGGGCCTGACGTCCGGTGCGGCGTCCACGTGCCGACCAGCAGTAGAACGGGTGGTTACCGGCCAGTGTTCCCCGGAGGGCCCCAGGGTGTCGGGCGTCACGCTGAGTATTCGCCGGACCGGGTCAGGCGTCCCCGCGCAGCTCGGTCATCCGGGCTTCGGCACCCGCCAGCTTGTCCCGCGCGACGTCCGCCTGGCGCTGGGCGCGCGTCAACCGCGTCGCCGCCTCCTGCTCGGCCTGCTGGGCCCGGCGCAGCTCCGCGCGCAGGGTGGCGGTGTGCTCCTCGCGCTCGGCCAGGGTCTGCTCGGCCTCGGTGACCGCCTTCTCCGCCTTCCGCACGTCGGCCTGCGCGGAGCCGATGTCGTCCCGCGCCCGCACGAGCTGCCGTTCCCGCCGCTGCTCACGGCGTGGAGCCAGGTCGTCGCGCACCGGCGTCGCCGTCTCGCTCAGCGGTCCGAAGCCGGACTGCTCGACCGGCTTGACCAGTCGTCCGGCCCGGATGCGCGCGGCCAGCACGGCGTCGGCCAGCGCCGCGGTCAACGTGGTGCGGACCTGCTGCACGGCGTCCGGCCCGAGCGGTTGACCGGCGTCGCGCGCCAACTCCTCGACCCGCCGCACGAGCGCGCTCAGCACGGCCCGGCGGCGTGCGCCCAGCTCCCGCAACGCACCGCCCCGCAGTTCTTCCTGCGCGGTGCGCAGCTCGTCACCCAGCGCGACGGCCTCGGCCAGGTCGGACGCGCCCTCGCGGGCCAGCAGGTTCAGCGCCCACGCCGACGCGGTCGGCTTGCGCAGCGCCGAGACCTGCTTGGCCAGGGCCTTGTCGCCGTGCTCGACGGCCAGCCGCGCGTGGGTGTCCCTGGCCGTGACGAAGTCCGCCGGCGGCAGGCCGTACAGCTCGTCGGCGATCCGGTCGATCGGCTCGGTGTCCACGATGCCGACCAGTGTGCTCGCCATCGCGTTGATGTGCGATTTGTTACCGAATTCCCCTGGTCCCGGGCGGTTCACCGTTGACAGTGTTTGACATTCCGGCCGGTCGGCTCTTGACTGGAGTGGTCGCACCCGTTCCGGTGTTGTGCGGCACTTCTCGCGTGTTCGCGCAATAGACCGTTCAGTCCAATGTGGACTTTCCTATTGGGCTGTTCGTCCTATTGTTCCCCGGGGGTGGGGGAGATGTGCTTGCGCCAATCTTTCCCCACGAAGGGTTTGCGCCGTGATCAACTCAGGAAGTCGGTGGAGACACCGCACCAGTGCGGCTGGGCTAGCCACAGTGCTGGGCGTGGCCGCCGTGCTGGGCACCACTGGGTTCGGCTTCGCCGCCGGGTCGGCCGCCGCGCAGGAGGCGCCTTCCGCGCCTGCGCCCGCCGACAAGCAGCTCGACAAGCAGGACCGGGAGCGCATCGCCGAGGCCGAGCAGGCCGGTCAGGCGAACGTCACGCTCCTGGTCGCCGCCGAAGAGGGCAAGCTGGACTCCGCAGCCAACGACCTCAAGGCCCTTGGCGGCGTCGTCGAGTCCACCGAACGCGATGTCGACTACCTCAAGGTCTCGGTGCCGCGGGACAAGGCCGAGAAGGCCGCCAAGCTCGCGTCCGTGAACGCGGTGGACGTCGACGGGTTGGTCGTGCTGGACAACCCCCGTCCCGAGGGCGCGGCGACCCCGCTGCCGCAGCAGGCGCCGAACGCGAAGACGCCCAAGAAGAACCCGTACATGCCGACGCAGGACACCAAGGCGGCGCAGTTCACCGACGAGCACCCCCAGTGGGACGGCCGCGGCACGACGATCGCCATCATGGACTCCGGCATCGACCTGGACCACCCGGCGCTGACGACCACCACGACCGGTGAGCGCAAGATCGTCGACTGGTACAACGCCAACGCCACGAACTCCGGCGACGGCACCTGGTTCCAGGTCTCCGGCCGCTTCAACGGCACGTTCACCGCGGGCGGCGCGACCTACAAGGCGCCGGCCACCGGCGGCCCGTACAGCTTCGGCCTGTTCCGCGAGGCGGCGGGCGACCTGGGGCTGTCCACCAGCGAGACCGGCGGTGACATCAACCGCGACGGTGACCGCACGGACGCGTTCGGCGTGATCCAGGACACCACCACCAAGGAAGTCCGGGTCGACACCGACGGCGACGGTGACTTCACCGACCAGGCCGCGATGATCGACTACAAGTACAAGAAGGACGTCGGCCACTTCGGCACGGACAACCCGGCCACGCCGGTGCTCGACACCATGGCGTTCGTGGTGCAGACCGACAAGTCGCTCTACGACGCGGCCGGCACCGCGTGGGTCAACATCGGCATCGCGGGCGCCGAGCACGGCACCCACGTCGCGGGCATCACCTCCGCGAACAAGATGTTCGGCGGCAAGATGGCCGGCGCCGCCCCCGGCGCGAAGCTGATGGCGGTCAAGGTCTGCCTGTCCACCCCGTCGTGCACCAACAGCGGCCTGATCGACGGCCTGCTGTACGCGGCGCGCAACGGCGCGGACGTCGTCAACATCTCCATCGGCGGCCTGCCGGCGCTCAACGACGGCAACAACGCGCGTGCGGAGCTCTACAACCGCACCATCGCGGAGTACAACGTCCAGGTCTTCATCTCCGCGGGCAACAGCGGCGCGGGCGCGAACACCGTCGGTGACCCGTCGGTCGCCACGGACGCGGTGAGCGTCGGCTCCTACATCACCGCCGACACCTGGCGGGCCAACTACGGCTCGAAGACGCAGCAGCGCGAGGGCCTGCACGGCTTCTCCTCGCGCGGTCCGCGCGAGGACGGCGGGTTCAAGCCGAACATCGTCGCGCCCGGCTCGGCCATCTCCACCACGCCGCAGTGGCAGCCGTCCGGCCCGGTGGCCGGCACCTACGAGCTGCCGCCCGGCTACGCGATGCTGAACGGCACGTCGATGGCGTCCCCGCAGGCGACCGGTGCGGCCGCGCTGCTGGTCAGCGCCTACAAGGCCGAGCACAACGGCGAGCGCCCGCCCGTCGCGGCGCTGCGCAACGCGATCCAGTCCGGCGCCAAGTGGGTCTCCACCCTCCAGGCGTACGAGCAGGGCGCGGGCCTCTTCGACACCAAGCGCGCGTGGACGCAGCTCAACGCGCACCCGAACACGCAGGCGGTCAGCACCTCGGTGACCGTCAACACCGCGCTGTCGGGCCTGCTGGCCACCCCGAACACGGGCGTCGGCATCCACGACCGCGAGGGCGTCGTCGTGGGCAAGGAGTACACCCGCACCTACACCCTGACCCGCACCGCGGGTCCGGACCGCAACCAGCAGTTCCTGGTCGACTGGCAGGGCAACGACGGCACGTTCTCGTCCAAGTCCCTGGTCAGCCTGCCGCTGAACAAGCCGGTGCAGTTCGACGTCAAGGTCCGGCCCGGCAAGGCCGGCGTGCACTCGGCCGTGCTCAAGCTGGACAACCCGGGCACCCGCGGCATCGACGTGTTCACCCTGAACACCGTGTTCGCGGCGGACGAGTTCACCGCGGCGGGCAAGTTCGCGGTCACCAAGACCGGCACCATCGCCCGCAACCAGTCGAAGAGCTTCTTCGTGAAGGTGCCCGCGGGCACCAGCGCGCTGAAGGTCGACCTGGCGGCCGGCGGCACCGAGGCCGGCAAGGGCCAGGTCCGCTTCCTGCGCTTCGACCCGTACGGCGTGCCGTTCGACACCACGTCGTCGACCAACTGCTACAACCCGGACGCGGGCGCCGGGTGCGCCGGTGGCACCCCCACCAGCCGCACGGTGAGCAACCCGCAGCCCGGCGTGTGGGAGGTCGTGGTCGAGGCCCGGCGCACCTCCGACGTCGACGCCGCGCCGTACTCGATCACCGCGTCGGTGCTGGGCACGACCATCAGCCCGAACCCGGACACCATCGAGTCGGCCGTGATCGGCACGCCGATCACCCGCCAGTACACCGTGACGAACTCCCTGGCCGCGTTCAACGGCAAGGTCGTCGGCGGCTCGCTGGCCAGCGCCCGGATCGCACGCCCGACCATCGCCGACGCGACGGTCCAGACGTACGACCTGGTCGTGACCCCCGGTTCGACGTCGCTGACCGCCACGATCGGCAAGACCGCCGACGTGTCGGCCGACCTCGACCTGTTCGTCTACAACTGCACGTCCGGCACGTGCGTGGTGGCCGGTCAGTCGGCGGACGGCGACTCCGAGGAGTCGGTGACCATCGCCAACCCGGCCGCCGGCGCGTGGCGGGTCCAGGTCGACGGCTACGAGGTGCCCTCGGGCGCCACGGAGTACGACTACATCGACCTGTTCACCTCGCCGGGCCTCGGCTCGGTCGCGGTGACCGACGCCGACGCCGACCGGGTCGCGGGCGCGACCTGGACGGTCCCGGCCACGGTGACCGTCGCGGGCCAGCCCGGCGCCGGTCGCGTGCTGCGCGGTGAGCTGACCGTGCAGACCTCCGAGGGTGCGATCGTCGGCCGCGGCGCGGTGATCGTGCGCAACGTGGCCTGACGCCACCTGCTCGACCCCTCAGGGCCACCTCCGTCGCACGACGGGGGTGGCCCTGAGCCGTTGCGGGATCAGGGCGTCGGGTCGGCGTTGCCCAACGGCTCGTCCACGTCGACCCGGCTGACGCCCTCGACCGCCGCCACCTTCTCGGCCACCTCGACCGGCACGGACGCCCGGACGTAGCCGATGGTGGCGTCGGTGGCCTCCACGGTCGCGCCGAGCGCGCGCACCCGGTCGGCCACGGTGTCGGTCTCGTCGCGGTCCGTCGAGATGGTCAGGCCGACCGTCGTCGCGCCGGAGCGCCTGGCCTGCGCGAGCACGTCCTTGCCGTGCGGGCTGAGCTGGGGCGGCACCGGCACCTCCGAGGCGCTGACGGGGGTGGTGGGCGGGAGGGGCGTGCCGGTGGAGCCGGCGTCCCGCTCCCGCTGGGCGCAACCGGCCAGCACGAGCCCGACCAGCACGGACCCCGCGAGCACGAGCCCCGCCGGTCCGGTCACCACGAGTCTGCGCATGAACCCTCCAGCCGATGATCCTGCCCCCAGGACGTAACGGGAGGTCAACGCGGTTGCATGGCCTGGTCCGGACCGCTGAACGCCTGGACCCGCTCCTCGCCGTCCGCGCTCTCCCCGAACACCCGGTTGTCCGACACCCCGTGGTCCGATGCCCCGGCGGCCGTCCGCACCGGCACGCCGCCCGCGACGCGGGGCAGCTCGCGCAGCCTCAGCTGCGGCAGCGCACCGGGGTGCCGCGACCGCAGCCAGCCGACCAGGTGCTCGCGCGCCACGCACCGCAGGTCCCACAACCGCCCGGCGTCCGACGCGCTGACCAGCGCCCGGACCCGCACCATCGACCCGACCGCGTCGGTCACCTGGAGCACGCACACCCGGCCGTCCCACAGGTCGCTGGTCTCCAGCGCGTGCCGGAGCTCCTGCCGCAGCTCCTCCACCGGCACGGTCCAGTCGAGGTCCAGCTCGACCGTGCCCAGCAGCGCCGACTGGGTCCGGGTCCAGTTCTCGAACGGCGTCTTGAGGAAGTGCGCGGTGGGCAGGATCAGGCGCCGGTCGTCCCACAGGTGCACGACCACGTAGGTGAGGGTGATGTCCTCGACGCGGCCCCACTGGTCCTGCACGACCACCACGTCGTCCAGCCGCAACGCGTCGCTGAACGCGATCTGCACGCCCGCGAACACGTTGCCCAGCAACGACTGCGCCGCCAGCGCGGCGATGGCGCCGATCACACCGGCGGACGCCAGGATCGAGGTGCCGGCCGCGCGGGCGCTCGGGAACGTCATCAGCACCGCGGCCCCGGCGAGCACGCTCACCACGACCACCGTGACGCGGCGGACCAGGGTGATCTGCGTGTGCACGCGCCGCGCGTGCCGGTTGTCCGACACGTCGACCCGGATGCGCGCCAGCGTCGCGTCCTCGATCACCACCAGCAGCGCCGCGAGCAGCCACGCGCCGGCCAGGATCAGCGCTATCCCCGTCACGTGCAGCGCGACCGGTCGCCAGTCGCCGCGCGCGACCACCCCCAGCGAGAACTGCACCGCCACCAGCACCGCGACCGCCAGGGCCGGTCGGTGGGCGTGCCGCGCGAGCTTGGCGAACAGGGCCGATCGACGGCCGATGCGGCGGACCAGCCGGTGGACGAGCGTGACGGTGAGCAGTGCGACGAGCAGCGAGCCGGCGAACGTCAGGACGGCTGCGAGCACGGAAGGGCACCTCCTCGGGGTTGGGTGAGGACGTCCAGGGTGCGTACCCGCGGATGGAGTAGTTCAGGCGCGTTTGAACCCCGTCCGGGCGGATTGGGAGATTCCCCACTCGGGGCGCGGGGTGCCGGTTCAGGGGCGTGGAGCGGGTGACCCGGACTACGAACGGCACCGACCGGTCCGCAGACGGGGCAATGGGACGGCAGCAGCACCAGCCGTCCCATTGCTACGGTGGCCGCAGCTTTCTCAGAGCTACGCACGCGTAGCGATCGCTCGGGGCGCGGAGGCAGCGGTGTTCGTGGAGTCCGAGGGCGCGCGGCTGGCCGTGTTCGAGCACGGCGACCGGTCCGCGCAGACCGTCGTCCTGGTGCACGGCTACCCGGACACGCACCGGGTGTGGGACGACGTCGTGCCGTTGCTGGCCGGGGAGTTCCACGTGGTGACCTACGACGTGCGCGGCGCGGGGGAGTCGTCCGCGCCGCGAGGGCTGGCCGCCTACCGGCTGCCGGTGCTGGCGCGCGACCTGTTCGCGGTGATCGCGGCGGTCAGCCCGGACGAGCCGGTGCACGTCGTCGCGCACGACTGGGGGTCCATCCAGGCGTGGGAGGCGGTCACCACGCCCGACGCGCCGATCGCGTCCTACACGTCGATCTCCGGGCCGTGCCTGGACCACGTCGGCCACTGGATGCGCCGCAAGCCGACCACCCGGCAGCTCAACCAGCTGCTGCACTCCTGGTACATCGCGGTGTTCCACCTGCCGTTCGTCGCGCCGCTGCTCTGGCGGCACGTCGTCGGCCCGCGGTGGCAGGCGGTCGCACGACGGCTGGAGGGCGTGTCGCCGCACGTCGCGCCGACCGTCGTGCAGGACGGCGTGAACGGCATCGCGTTGTACCGCGCGAACTTCATCCCGCGCCTGCGCTCGCCCCGCGAGCGGCGGACCGACGTGCCGGTGCAGGTGGTGCAGCCGTCGCGGGACCGGTACGTCACGGCCGGCGTCATCGAGGACGTGGAGCGGTGGGCGACGAACGTGCGGCGGCGCGTGGTCGACGCCGGGCACTGGGTGCAGATCACGCACCCCCGTGCGGTGGCGCTGCTGGTCGCGGACCACGTCACCGCGCACAGCCACCCGTCCTGACCTGCGACAGCGCCTCCCGGGCCCGCTGACGACCCAGGTTCCAGGAGCGCCAGTCGTCGCCCGGGACGCGGCGGAACTCCAGGGCGCAGGCGCGCAGGTCGTCCGGCAGCCCGGCGAGGGCGGGCACGGCGTCGTCGGACAGCGTGGCCAGGTACCGGACGTCGATCTCGCCGGTGGCGTGGTAGCGCTCGATGTTGCGCTCCGCGATGAACCGGTCCGGGTTGAGCACGGCGAGACCGACGAGCGCGGCGAACCCCGTGCCCACGACGGCACGCGCCAGCCACTCGGCCCGCATCCGCACGCCCGCGGCCAGGACCAGCAGGTAGACCACGCCGAGCCACAGCTCGCAGCCGGAGACCAGGACGCGCAGCACGGTGAAGCCGTAGGCCTGCTGGTAGAGCCACATGCGGGTCAGCGCGGAGGCGACGATCACCAGCGTGAGCACGCTCAACGCGCCCAGCAGGCCGCGCAGCCAACCGCGGTCGTCCGGGGAGTCGAGCCGCGCGAGCCGCGCGACGACCGCGATGACGCCCAGGGTGAGCACGGTGACGGCGAGGAGCTGCCAGAAGCCGCTGCGCGCGTAGTCGGCGTAGGTCAGGCCCGGGGTGGTGATGACGTGCTCGTCGCCCGCGAACAGGGTGGTGACCTGAACGGCCACGAACGCGCTGAACAGGACGACCAACGCGCCCACCGGCAGCGCCCAGTCGCGGCGCGCGACCGTGCGGGGCAGGTCGGAGGCCCCGTCGAGCTGCGGCGGTGCGGCGAGCAGGAAGGCCGCGCCCACCGTGGCCAGGCCGACGGCGAGGAACAGCACGACCGGCCGGCCGGACGGTTGGTCGGGCGTCATCGAGCCGAGCAGGTTCGCGAACGCGGCGTCCGCGCCGGCCAGCAGCGGGACGAACACCAGCAGGAGCGCCGCGGTCACCAGGACCGGGCGGGCCAGCCGCGGAGCCCCGCTTCCCCTCACGCCCTTCGCGACCCAAGGCAGGGCCCTGACCGCGGCCACCGGCACGGCCCCCGCGCCGAACACGAGGCCGCGCGCGGTCCGCCCCCCGACGACCGCGAGCGAGGCCGCGGCGCAGCCGGCGACCGCGCAGAGCGCGAAGAGCCACCAGGCCGCGACGAACGCGCCGACCGCGAACAGGGCGAGGGACAGCAGCGCCCAGCCGGGCTTGACCTTGCGCAGCAGGGCGAAGGTGACGGCCGCGGTGAGGGACCAGCCGAGGCCGGGTGCGTCGAGGGGCAGCAGGATCGCCGCCCCGATCCCGGCGGCGGCTCCGGTGAGCAGTGCGCGGTGGGGGGTCATGGTCGGTGCCTCCAGGGCGTGCGCCATCGCCCGCCGTCGCGCGGCGGGTCATCGGGTGGTGGTCGCGGCGGTGTTGCGGTGGCGGGGTCGGGTGGCCCCGTGGGCACGGCGGTGGGCGGCCGATTTGTCGGCGGTACCTGTCCACAGGCGGGTCCGCGCGGGGGCTCCGACGCCCGGAACTGTCGGTGGTGGGTGGTTGAATCGAATTCAGGGTTCCCCTGGGCGGGGACGCTTGCGAAGCACTGCCTCCGCACCGACCGCGCGGTCGACGGCGGCTCGACGGCCGGCCGGCGGCCGGGCAGGTGCCGGGTCAGGTAGTGGCGGGTTGGGTGGCGGGCACGGTGGCCCTGATCCGGCACCCCGGGCCGTCCACCACGGCGATGGTGCCGCCGTGCAGGTCGACCACCCAGCGCGCGATGTTGAGGCCCAACCCCGTGCCGCCGTCGCCCGCCCGTTCACCGCGGGTGAAGCGCTCGAAGACCCGTTCGCGGTCCTGCGGCGCGATGCCCGGACCGTCGTCCGCGACCTCCAGCACCAGCTCCTCGCCCACCGCCGCCGAGATCCGCACCTCACCGCCGGCTGGGCCGTGGCGGACCGCGTTGTCCACGAGGTTCGCCACCACCTGCGCCAACCTCGCCTCGTCCGCGTACACCGTCGCTTCGGGCGGTGTGACGGCGACGGTGAACCGCACCCCCCGAGCGGCCACCAACGCCTCGGCCACGACCTCCTCCAGCAACGGCCCCAGCGGGAACTCCGCCTTGTCCAACCGGTGCGCGCCGGCGTCTATCCGCGACAGGTCCAGCAGCTCCGTCACCAACCGGCTCAACCGCTCGGTCTGCGCCAACGCCGTCCGCATCGTCGCCGGGTCCGGCTGGGCGATCCCGTCCACGACGTTCTCCAGCACGCTCTGCAGCGCGGTGATCGGCGTGCGCAGCTCGTGCGACACGTTCGCGATCAGCTCGCGCCGCTGCTGGTCCGCCGCACCGAGGTCGGCCGCCATCTGGTTGAACGCACCGGCCAGCTCACCGACCTCGTCCCGCGCCGTCGCCCGCACCCGCCGGCTGTAGTCACCGGCCCGCATCGCCCGCACGGCCGCCGTCATGTCCCGCAACGGCCTGGTCATCCCGTGCGCGAGGAACTGCGACGTCACCAGCGCGATCCCCATCGCGCCGAACGTCGTCCCCGGCGCGAGCCACCCGATCCGGATCCGGAAGAACGCGAACCCCGCCGACATCGCGGACAGCAGCAGGATCCCGAGCTTCAGCTTGATCGACCGCACCGGGTCCAGCGGTCGCGGCAGCAGCTCGACCGTCGTCTCGAACGCCGACCGCAGGCTCACCTGGGCACCTCCAACGCGTAACCGACGCCGTGCACGGTCCGGATCAGGTCCGTCCCCAGCTTCCGCCGCAACGCCTTGATGTGGCTGTCCACGGTCCGCGTCCCGGTCCCCTCGGCCCAGCCCCACACCTCGCTCAGCAACCGCTCCCGCGACTGCACGGCCCGCGGCCGTTCGGCCAGGTGCACCAGCAGCTCGAACTCGGTCGGCGTCAGGTGCGCCTCCTCCCCGGCGCGCACCACCCGCCGCTCGGCCAGGTCGATCTCCAGGTCGGCCACGGTGATCCGGGACGACGCCGCCGAGCTCGCCCGCTCCACCCGCCGCAGCAGCGCGTGCACCCGCGCGGCCAGCTCCCGGATCGAGAACGGCTTGGTCAGGTAGTCGTCCGCCCCGACCGCGAGCCCCACCAGCAGGTCGGTCTCGTCACCCCGGGCGGTCAGCATGAGCACCGGCACCGGCCGGTCTGCCTGGATCCGGCGGCACACCTCCAGCCCGTCGAACCCGGGCAGCATCACGTCCAGCACCACCAGGTCGGGCCGCAGGTCGCGGGCCCGGGTGACGGCGGACGGCCCGTCGTGCGCCAACTCCACCTCGAACCCCTCCGCCCGCAACCGGGCGGCCACGGAGTCCGCGATGGTCCGGTCGTCCTCGACCACCAGAACCCGACGTGTCATGCGGCCGACTCTATGACGCAACCGTGGAGGCGAACGGAGTGACTTGTGAACGTCCTGTGGAGAACTCCCCGCCGCAACCGGCGACCCGCGTCAGGCGTCCTGACGAGCATGGACGCCTTGCCGAACGCCAAACCGGGAACGACCGCCGTCCGTCGTGACGTCTTCCGCGGGGAGGTCTGGACCGCGTACGCGGTGCGCGTGGTGCGGGACGACTCGGAGGCCCTGGTCGTCGCCTGCCACCCCGGTTCGGACGTGCTCGCGCCGACCACCTGGATCGAGTGGCTGCTCACCGGGCGCGTCGACGTTCGCGAACGGGCGCTGCCGAACCTCGCGGCCGGCCGCTGGCAGCTCGGCCCGTGGACCTGGCGCGACACGACCTGCCTGCAGTGGACCCCGCCCGGAGCGTGGTTCAGCGTCAACGCGTTCCGCGAGCCGTCCGGCGACCGCCGGCTCCTCCACTGGTACGTCAACTTCCAGCGCCCGTCCCGGCGCACCGCGCTCGGCTTCGACACCTTCGACCTCTTCCTCGACCTCGTGATCCAGCCCGACCTGTCGAGCTGGTCGTGGAAGGACGAGCACGAGTACGACCAGGCCCGCCGCCTCGGCGTGGTGGGCGACGCCGACCACCGGGCGGTCCAGCGGGCGCGCGAGCAGGTCGTGGCGATGGTCGAGGATGGCGGTGGGCCCTTCACCGAGTGGGGTGGCTGGCGCTGGGACCCCTCGTGGCCACCGCCCGTGCTGCCCGACGGCGTGCTCACCGACGGCCTGACCGCCTGACCCGCCCGACCACCGGTCCGCAGGTGTCGTGCAGCCGAAAGACTGAATCTGGGAGCGCTCCCAGACTCCTCCTGCTTAGCTGGGGACGGGCGGGACTTCGACGAGGAGGTCTGGTCGTGCGACGTTCGTTCGGTGCCGTGCTGGCGCTCGTTCCCGTGCTCGTCCCGGCGCTGTGGGGCGCACCCGCCGCGACGGCCGAGCCGGGAGTGGTGGAACTGGCCGCGTTGCCCGGAGGCGTGAAGGGGTCCGCGGTGGCGATCAACGACGCCGGGGTGGTGGTCGGGCGCTCCTCCGGCGCGGACGGCAAGGCGCGGGCGGTGCGCTGGGACGCCGACGGCCGGATCACCGAACTCGCGCCACCCGCCGGCGCCCAGTACGCGAAGGTCTTCGGGGTCGACGCGGACGGCGTGGCGTACGGCAACACGAGCAACCCCGAGCACTGGTCGCAGGCCACCCGGTGGGACGCCGACGGCACCGCCGCCGTCCTCGACCTGCTCCCCGGCGGCACGTACAGCTTCGCCGTCGCGGTGAACGACGGCGGCACGGTCGTCGGCTACGCCGGTGACGCCGGCGGCGAGCGCCGGGCGATCCGCTGGGACCGCGACGGCACCGCCACCGTGCTCCCGGGGCTCGACGACGCGACCGAGGCCACCGCCATCGACGCGGCCGGCACGATCGCGGGCATCGCCCGCACCGCCGACGACCTGACCCACTACGTGCGGTGGGACGACGGTGCGCTCACGGACCTCGGCGTCGTGCCCGGAGCCACGTACTCGTCCGTCGCGGACGTGAACGGGCGGTACGTCGTCGGGCGCGTCCAGCGCGGCGACCGGACCGCCTTCGGCCTGCGCTGGGACGGCGCGACCCTCGCCGAGGTGCCGACGCTGCCCGACCAGTCCAGCGTGCTGCACGCGATCGCCGCCGACGGCACGGCGTACGGCCAGGCGAACAGCCGCCCGGTCCGGTGGGCCGCCGACGGCGCGGTCACGACCATGGCGCTGCCCGCCGGCTACAACGGGGGCGAGGTGACGCGGCTCAACGCCGGCGGAGTGGCGGCGGGCAACGCGTTCGGCCGGTACAACCGCCCGATCCGCTGGTCGCCGTCCGGCGAGGTGACCTTGCTGCCCGTGCCGGCCGGGACCTACGGCTTCGCCCAGGGCGTCAACGGGCACGGCGTGGTGGTCGGTGAGTACGGCGGGCGCGCGGTGCTCTGGCCCTGACCGCCGCCTGTCGGTGGCACGCCCTAGGGTGATCGGGTGGCTGACGCGGTCCTGGAAGCGGTGCTGGAGCGGATCACGTTCGCCAACGAGGAGACCGGCTACACCGTCGCCCGCGTCGACCCCGGTCGCGGCGGCGACCTGGTCACCGTGGTCGGCTCGCTGCTCGGCGCTCAGCCCGGCGAGTCGATCCGGATGCGCGGGCGCTGGGGCTCCCACCCCCAGTACGGCAAGCAGTTCCACGTCGAGGACTACACGACCGTGCTGCCCGCGACCATCCAGGGCATCCGCCGCTACCTCGGCTCCGGCCTGATCAAGGGCATCGGGCCGGTGCTGGCCGACCGGATCGTCACCCACTTCGGCGTCGACGCGCTGGACGTCATCGAGCACGAGCCGCAACGCCTGATCGAGGTGCCCAAGCTCGGTCCCAAGCGCACCAAGATGATCGCCGCGGCGTGGGAGGAGCAGAAGGCCATCAAGGAGGTCATGGTCTTCCTCCAGGGCGTCGGCGTGTCGACGTCGTTGGCCGTGCGCATCTACAAGCAGTACGACGCCAAGTCGATCGACGTCGTCCGCGAGGAGCCCTACCGGCTGGCCAACGACGTGTGGGGCATCGGGTTCCGCACCGCGGACGTGATCGCGAAGGCCGTCGGCATCCCGCACGACAGCCCGCAGCGGGTGAAGGCCGGGTTGCAGTTCACGCTGTCCGAGGCGACCGGTGACGGCAACTGCTACCTGCCGGAGAACGAGCTGATCGGTGACGCGATCAAGATCCTCCAGGTCGACGCCGGCCTGGTGATCGAGTGCCTGGCCGAGCTGGTGGCCGAGGAGGGCGTGGTCCGCGAGGTCATGCCGGACGGCGAGCCCGGCATCTACCTGGTCGCGTTCCACCGGGCCGAGATCTCGCTGGCCAACCAGCTGCTGCGGCTGCTCAGGACCGACGAGGAGCGGATGCCCGCGTTCGGCGGCGTCGACTGGGACCGGGCGTTCGCGTGGCTCGGCGCGTCACTGGAGGACAAGCAGCGCGAAGCCGTCCGACTGGCCCTGACCAGCAAGGTCGCCGTGCTGACGGGCGGTCCGGGGTGCGGCAAGAGCTTCACCGTGCGGTCGATCGTGAAGCTGGCGGCGGCCAAGGGCGCGAAGGTCGTGCTGGCCGCGCCCACCGGCCGCGCCGCCAAGCGGCTGACCGAGCTGACCGGCCACGAGGCCCGCACCGTGCACCGGCTGCTGGAGCTCAAGCCGGGCGGTGACGCCGCCTACGACCGCGACCGGCCGCTCGACGCGGACCTCGTCGTGGTGGACGAGGCGTCCATGCTGGACCTGCTGCTGGCCAACAAGCTCGTCAAGGCCGTCGCACCGGGTGCGCACCTGCTGCTGGTCGGTGACGTCGACCAGTTGCCATCCGTCGGCGCGGGCGAGGTGCTGCGGGACGTGCTGTCGCAGGGCAGCCCGGTGCCGAACGTCCGCCTCACGCACATCTTCCGGCAGGCGCAGCAGTCCGGCGTGGTGACCAACGCGCACCGGATCAACAACGGTGATTACCCGGTGGTGCAGGGGATGCCGGACTTCTTCCTGTTCCCCGCCGAGGAGGCCGAGGACGCGGCGGCGCTGGTCGTCGACGTCGTCGCCAACCGCATCCCCCGCAAGTTCGGCCTCAAGCCGCGCACGGACGTGCAGGTGCTCGCGCCCATGCACCGGGGACCGGCGGGCGCGGGCGGCCTGAACACGTTGCTGCAGGAGGCTTTGACACCGTCCACACCGGACCTGCCCGAGCGCCGGTTCGGCGGCCGGGTGTTCCGGGTCGGGGACAAGGTCACCCAGATGCGCAACAACTACGACAAGAACGTCTTCAACGGCACCCTGGGCGTCGTCACGGCGATTGACGTCGTGGAGCAGAAGCTGACCGTTCGGACCGACGAGGAAGAGGACGTGGACTACGAGTTCGGCGAGCTGGACGAGCTGACCCACGCCTACGCCATGACGATTCACCGCTCACAGGGCAGTGAGTACCCGTGCGTCGTCATCCCAATCACCACAAGTGCGTGGATGATGCTCCAGCGGAATCTGCTGTACACGGCGGTGACGCGGGCGAAGAAGTTGGTCGTCCTCGTCGGGTCGCGCAAGGCCATCGGTCAGGCGGTCCGCACGGTCGGTGCCGGCCGCCGTCACACGGCGCTGGACCACCGGCTCGCCCAACTGGTGTAGCCCACCCGGCCCGGCTGGCTCACCCGGTCTGGCTCACCCGGTCTGGCAGAGGCCTTCGTCCGACGCCGCCCGCGCCGCCGCCTCCGCGAACATGGTCCGGAAGTCGTCGATCTCCGTGCCGCCGAGCTTGATCACGTGGCCGTTCGTGTCCCAGACCTCCACGATCCCGTCGCTGACCGCGATCGAGCACACGGACGGCTGGTCGTGGTTGTCCGTGCACCGCACCAGCCACTCCCTCTTGACCTCCACGGCGACCCCTTTCGAGTGGTTCCCAGTGTGACGAGGCCGAGGAGGGCGGCCTCGTTGCTAGCCTGGACTCAGCGCGGTTGACATGCAACTGCTACACAGCAATTGACACGATCGGATGATGGTCATGCCGCTGACGCCGACGGTGCGGCTCAAGTTCCTCTCCATCTACATGCGCGACGCCCGGTTGAAGGCCGGGGTCGAGCCGAGGGAGGTCGCCCAGCTGCTCGGGCGCGACACGACCCGCGTCACCAAGATGGAGAAGGGCCGGGAGGGTCTCACGCCCGGCGACGCGAAGATGCTCCTCGACCGCTACGACGTGCACACCGAGGACCAGAAGCGGGAGATCGTGGAACTGGCCCGCACCCGCTCTCAACGCGGGCGCTGGTCCAACCACCGCGCGATCGTCCCGCTCCAGCAGCGCGCGTACTACGACTTCGAGCAGGACTGTGACCTACTCCGTCACTACGGAGCCGAACTGGTGCCCGGCCTGCTCCAGACCGAGGCGTACATGCGGGCCATGCTCGATCGCCGGTCCATCGAACCCGAGGTCATCGATGATGTGGTCGCGACCCGACTGGAGCGCCAGGAGATGTTGTTCCGCCAGCGGCCGGCACAAGCCGCGTTCGTGCTGAGCGAGAGCTGCGTGCGCCGGATCATCGGGGGCAATGCGGTCATGCACGAGCAAGTGGCCCACCTGGAGAGCCTCGCTCGCCGCCGGAACGTCCAGATCCAGCTCGCGCCGTTCGACTCGGACGGGGTGGCCAACACCTTCACGTTCACGATGCTCCGGATCCCGGCCCCGACCACCGCGCCACCGTTGGAGATGGTCTACGTCGAGAACCTGCACGACGCCGACTACCTCGACGGAGACCGGGAGGTGGCCGACTACTCGGACCTCTGGAGCAGGCTTACCGCCAACGCGCTCGGTCTGGAACAATCGAGGAGGTTCCTCAAGGGCGTCGCCCAGCAGTACGCCTGACCATGAGAGGTGGTCTCACCGTGACCCCGGACTTCTCCCGCGCGGCGTTCAAGACCTCCAGCTACACCCAGGACAAGGGCACTTGCGTCGAAGTGGCGGTGGTGCCGGGGTACGCGGCCGTCCGGGACACGAAGTACCGCGCGGGTGGGCACGTGGCCGTCCCCGCGCGGTCGTTCGCGGCGTTCCTGCGGTCGGTCTCGGGGCGTTAGCGCATCGGGAAGGCGACGTCGCACACGGCGTCGTCGGGTCCGGCGGCCTCGAAGTCCGCGAAGTACACCTCGCGCGGCGCGTCGTGGATCGCGAAGCCGTTCTCCTTGATCCACTGCGCGACGGCGTCGTAGGCGGACAGGATCTGCGGGAACGCCACCTGCGCCTTGGTCAGCCGCACGTACGCCTCGCGGTGCGCCGGTTCGACCCGGGCCGCGATCCCGCTCGGCGGCTCGTCCGCCCTGATGGGCACGCAGGCCTCCACCGGTCCGTCGCTGTCCTCGTTCACCTCGCCGTGGTAGACGACGAACGGCGCGGCGGACCCACCGCCGTGGGCCTCGGCCGCCTTCATCAGCCGCCCCATCGAGCTGTCGATCCAGTCCACCAGCGCGGGTTGCAGCAGGTGCCTCTGCTCGGTCAGGACCACCTGTTCGGGCACGTCCCGCTGCTCGACCTCGTACATGTCCAACAACCCCTTTCCTCCGGACAACACGACGCGGAGGTGGGCGGCCAGGCCGCGCTGCACGGCCATCCGGTGCTCGACCTCGGCCCAGTAGTCCGCGAGCAGCCCGGCCCGTTCGGCCTCGGGCGCGGCGACGATCCCCGCCACGACGGCCAGCGGCATGTCCAGCCTGCGCAGCAGGGCCACCAAGCGCGCCGGGACCAGCTGGTCCTCGCCGTAACGCCGGTAGCCGTTGCCCGCGTCGACCTCGACCGGTCGCAGCAGACCCTGGCGCTCGTACAGCCGCAGCGCCTTGACCGACAGCCGTGACCTGCGTGCGAACTCGCCGGTGCCCAGTAGCCGTGCCACCGCCACATCCTCCATGGCGACGACCCTGAGGGCTGCCCCAAGGGTCGGGTCAAGCGGAAGGGCACACCGCGGCCGGTCGCGCCGTCCTGACCGGTTGCGGTCAGTGGCCGTGACGGCCCTGGTGGACTGGTGGCCGGTGGGGCACATTCCGTGCACCACCGAAGATCACCGGGAGAACCATGCTGCGCTTCGCACGACCGATCGGGACGGCCGTGGCCGTCGTCATCGCCCTGCTCACCGCGGGGGCGTCACCCGGCGCCGCGGCCACCGCCGACGGGCCGTTCCGGGTGGTCAACCAGAACAGCGGGAAGTGCCTGGCCATCCCCGGCGGCACGACGGCCGACCACACCCGGGCGATCCAGTTCACCTGCTCGCCCGAGACGGCGTCGAAGCAGTGGGACGTCGTCGTGCTCTACACCGACGAGTACGGCAACCGGGTCCACCGGCTGGAGAACCGCGCGAGCCACCGGTGCCTGGGCGTCGCCGCCGAGAGCACGTCGAACGGGGCGGCGGTGTGGCAGGAGTCCTGCTCGACCTCGTTCTTCCAGCGGTGGGCGTGGGACAAGGCCGGTCGGTTGCACAACGTTGCCACCGACAAGTGCATGGCCGTCCCGAACGGGTGGCTATCGGACGGCGTGGGGATCATCCAGTGGACCTGCGGCACCGGTGCCGAGCAGAGGTGGGCACTCGCGTAGGACCACCCCGGGTGCCGTCGACCCGAGGTGCCCGACCCCGGTGCCCGGCTACTGTCGGTAGCCCTCCACGGTGCCGGGGTCGCGGGCCTCGGCACCGTCCGGGTCCATGCCCGCGTTGCGGCGGGCCCTGCGCTGCCGCAACAGGTCCCACGTCTGGTCCAGGGCGACTTCGAGGTCGCGCAGCCGCCGGGTGTCGCCGTCGGTGAGGCCCTCACCGATGCGTGATCCCTCCAACCGGTGTTCTTCCTCGACCAGCTGGGTGATCCGAGCGACTAGTTCTTCGTCCGTCACGACTCCTCCTCCATCCGGACCAACAGCCGGGTACCTCACTGTCACCAGTCAAAACCCGCGCACGATCACGGTGAGGATCGGCCGGTCGGCGGGTGTGCAAGGAGGCGGTCCGTCCTCCATCCTCCAGCTCAACCCTGCCTAGGAGGAACTACCGTGAAGTCGAGCAGACGTTCACTGCTGACACTGGCCGTGGCCGGTGCCGCAGCCGCGGCGGTGATCACCGGGGGCACGCCCGGCACCGCCGGCCCCGCGCCCGAGACCGCCGCCGTGCAAGCCGGACCGACCTACGTCTACAAGGTCCGCGCGCCGCTCGGCGCCGCCGCCCAGAACCTGCTCGGGCGCGGCTTCGACGTGCTGGAGGACCGTGACGGCGACTACCTGTTCGTGCTGGGCGACCCGAGCACCGGCCAGAGCCTGAAGCAGGCCGGTTTCAGCGCGGTCGTCGACGAGGTGCTGCCCGCGCCGGAGTGGCAGCCGCCCGCCAAGAAGTCGCAGTCGCCCACCTTCGACGCGGCCGACGTCAACGAGACCTACTACGGCGGCTACCACACCGTCAACGCCCACTGGTCGCACCTCGACCAGGCCGCGCAGCAGTACCCGGGCCTGACCACGTTGGTCGACTACGGCGACTCCTGGCGCAAGACCCAGGGCGCGGGCGGGTACGACCTGCGGGCCATCTGCATCACCAAGAAGAACGCGGGCGACTGCGCCCTGAGCACGTCCGCGCCGAAGCCCCGGTTCTTCGTGATGGGCCAGCTGCACGCCCGCGAGCTCACCACCGGTGACGTGGCGTGGCGCTGGATCGACCACCTGACCGCCGGGTACGGGGTCGACGCGGAGGTCACCGCGCTGCTCGACACCACCGAGGTGTGGGTCGTGCCGATCGCCAACCCGGACGGCGTGGACATCGTCCAGCAGGGCGGCAACTCGCCCCGCTACCAGCGCAAGAACGCCAACACCACGAACGGCTCGAACTGCTCCGGCTCCGCGTCGTCGCAGATCGGCATCGACCTCAACCGCAACACCGACTCCCACTGGGGCGGGGCGGGCACGTCGTCCAACCCGTGCGACCAGACCTACAAGGGCCCGTCGGCCAACTCCGAGGTCGAGACCCGGTCGCTCCAGGCGCTGTGGCGCAACCTCTACCGCGACCGCCGCGGCACGGCCGCCACCGACGCCGCGCCCGCCGACACGACCGGCGTCGTGATCTCCATGCACAGCTACGCGAACCTGGTGCTGTTCCCGTGGGGCTGGACGACGTCGTACAAGACCGGCAACGACGCGCCGCTGCGCGCGATGGCCAAGGACATGGCCACGATGGCCGGCAGCGGCTGGCAGTACGGGCAGCCGGGCGAGGTGCTGTACAACGCGGCCGGTGCCACGGACGACTGGGTGTACGACGACCTGGGCGTGGCGTCGTTCGTGTGGGAGATCGGGCCGTCGTCGGGCAGCTGCTCCGGGTTCCTGCCGACCTACTCGTGCCAGGCGTCGACGTTCTGGCCGAAGACCAAGCCGATGCTGATGTACGCGGCGAAGAAGGCGGCCAACCCGTACGGCGGTGGCGGCACCCCGCCCACCGGCTGCGCGAAGGCCACCAACGACACCGACGTCGCCATCCCGGACCACGGCGCGGCCGTGACCAGCACCATCACCATCGCCGGGTGCGACGGCGCGGCTTCGTCGTCGTCGCAGGTGGAGGTGCACGTCGTGCACCCGTACCGGGGTGACGTGACGATCGACCTCGTCGCGCCGGACGGGTCGTCGTACCCGTTGAAGGCCGCGAGCAACGACTCGGGGGACAACATCGACACCACGTACACGGCGAACGTGTCGTCCGAGGCGCGCAACGGTGCTTGGCAGCTCAGGCTCCAGGACCTGTACACGGCCGACACGGGTTACCTCAACTCGTGGAGCCTGACCGTCTAGACCGGTTCGTTCGGGGGCCCGCGTGCACACCGCGCGCGGGCCCTCGTCACGCCTGGCGCACGGCCGTCCCGTCCCGACCTGAACGCTCAACTCACCGGTCCCGAACGCAGGACACGCGCGTCCCGAACGTAGGACACGCGCGAGAGTCCTACCTTCACG
>NZ_JBFAAX010000056.1:0-23686 GCF_040639995.1 Actinosynnema sp. NPDC023658
CCTGCACGGGGACGGCCTTCGGCGGTAGGAGCGGTCGGAACCTGTGTGGTCAGGTCTTCCGGACGATGACCCGCTGCAGGGCGATGAACGCCAGCAGCAGCGCGCCGATCACGATCTTGGTCCACCACGACGACAGGGTGCCCTCGAACGAGATCAGCGTCTGGATCGTGCCCAGCACCAGCACGCCGACCACGGACCCGATGACGAACCCGACCCCACCGGACAGCAGGCTGCCGCCCACGACCACGGCGGCGATGGCGTCCAGCTCCATGCCCACCGCGTGCAGGCTGTAGCCGGACAGCATGTAGAGGCTGAACAGCAGCCCGCCCAGCGACGAGCAGAACCCGCTGATCACGTACACGCCGATCTTGACGCGGGTGGTGGCCAGGCCCATCAGCCGCGCGGACGACTCGCTGCCGCCCACCGCGTACACCGTGCGCCCGAACCGGGTCAGGTGCAGCACGTACACCGCCGCGAGCACCGCCACCAGCGCGATCACCACGCCGTAGGTGATGCTCACCCCGCCCGGCAGCTCGATCGAGCCGGTGGCCAGGTCGCGGAACGTCGGGTCCTTGATCGACACCGACTCCACGCTGATCACGAAGCACAGCCCGCGGGCCAGGAACATGCCCGCCAGCGTCACGATGAACGGCTGCACGCCGAACCGGTGGATCAGCCAGCCCATCGCCAGGCCCAGCGTGGACCCGGTGGCCAGCACCGCGAGCACGACCAGCCACGCGGGCCACCCGGCCTGCAACGCCGCCGCGGCGATCATCGTGGACAGCGCCACCACCGACCCCACCGACAGGTCGATGCCGCCGGTCAGGATCACGAACGTCATGCCGACCGCGAGCACGATCAGGAACGCGTTGTCGATGAACAGGTTCGCCACGACCTGCCCGGACGCGAACCCCTCGTACCGCACCGAGCCGACGCCGAACGTCACGACGAACACCACGAAGGTCGCGATCACCGGCAGGAACCGCTTCGGCACGCTGACGGCCCACCCGCGGGGCCGCGCGGGCTCCGCCGCGGCGGGCGTGAGCACCTTCACCTGGTTGTCGACGCCGCCGACGGTCGTCTGGTTGTCGGCTCCGCCGACGGTCGTCTGATTTTCGGCTCCGCCGAACGTCGAGTTCTTCACGCGGGCACCCCTTGCCTCACCCGAATCCGGAGCGGGGCCTGCATCAGGCACACCGCGATCACCACGACCGCCTTGAAGACCAGCGTGATCTCCGGCTTGATGCCGATCGTGTAGACCGTCGTGGTCAACGTCTGGATGATCAACGCGCCGAGCAGCGTGCCGGTCAGCGAGTACCGGCCACCGGCCAGCGACGTGCCGCCGATGACGACGGCGAGGATCGCGTCCATCTCGATCCACAGGCCGGCGCTGTTGGCGTCCGCCGCGCTCACGTTCGAGCTGATCATCAACCCGGCCACGGCCGCGCACAGCGCCGCGAACACGTACACCGTCCAGATGATCGTGCGGGCGCGCACGCCGGCCAGCCGCGACGCCGACGGGTTCACGCCCACCGACTCGATCAGCAGGCCCAGCGCGGTCCGCCTGGTCACCAGCGCCACCAGGCCCAGCACGGCCAGGCTGATCAGGATCGCGATCGGCAGCACCAGGAAGCCCGCGCCCACCTGGCGGAAGGTCGGGGAGTCGATGGTGACGATCTGGCCCTCGGTGATGAGCATCGCGATGCCGCGGCCCGCCGTCATCAGCACCAGCGTGGCGATGATCGGCTGGATGCCCAGCACCGACACCAGGAACCCGTTCCACAGCCCCAGCACGGCGCACAGCGCCAGGGCCAGGCCCATGGCGACCCAGGCGCCGCCGCCGGAGGCGATGTACGCGCACGTCACCGCGCCCGCGATCGCCGCCACCGCGCCGACCGACAGGTCGATGCCGCGGGTCGCGATCACCAGCGTCATGCCCAGCGCGATCAGCAGCGTCGGGGCGCCGTTGCGCAGGATGTCGATCAGGCTGCCGTAGAGGTGCCCGTCCTGCATCCGCAGCGAGAAGAACGTCGGTGTCACCACCACGTTCAGCACGAGCAGCGCGACCAGTGCCAGCACCGGCCAGAGCAGTCGGTTCTTCACGACACCACCGCCTTCTCCACGTCCTTGTCCAGGCCGTGGTCTCCGCCCGCGATGAGCGCCATCACGTCGTCCACGCCCACCTCGCCCTCCAGCTCGGCGACCTTGTGCCGGTCGCGCATCACCACCACCCGGTCCGACACGCGCACCACCTCCTCCAGCTCGGCGGAGATGAACAGCACGGCCATGCCCTCCGCGGCCAGGTCGGCCACGACCTTCTGGATCTGGGCCTTGGCGCCCACGTCGATGCCGCGCGTCGGCTCGTCCAGGATCAACAGCCTCGGCTCGGTCACCAGCCACCGCGCCAGCAGCACCTTCTGCTGGTTGCCGCCGGAGAGGTTGCCGACCGCGCGGTCCGGGTCGGCGGGCCGGATGTCCAGCAGCTCGATGTACTTGGCGACGAGCTCGTCGGCCAGCTTGCGCGGCCCCGGCCGCGCCCAGCCGCGCGCGGCCTGCATCGCCAGGATCAGGTTGTCCCGCACGCTCAGGTCGGCCACGATGCCCTCGGCCTTGCGGTCCTCCGAGGAGAACGCGAGACCGGCCTCGATCGCCGCGCGGGGGCCGGTCAGCCGCAGCGGCTTGCCGTCGACCAGGACCCGGCCCGAGTCGGCCTTGTCCGCGCCGAACAGCAACCGCGCCACCTCCGTGCGCCCCGAGCCGAGCAGGCCGGCCAGGCCGACCACCTCGCCCGACCGGACCTCCAGGTCGAACGGCGCGACCGAGCCCCTGCGGCCCAGGCCCTCGGCCACCAGCAGCGCCTGCCCCGGCGTGCCCGAACGGCGCTCGATCTCCTCCAGCAGGCCCATCTCGCGGCCCAGCATGGCCGACACCAGGTCGATCCGGCTGAACGACGCGGTGGGCTGCTCACCGACCAGGCGGCCGTTGCGCAGCACCGTGATCCGGTCGGAGATCTCGTACACCTGCTCCAGGAAGTGCGTCACGAACAGCACCGCGACGCCCTCGTCGCGCAGCACCCGGATGATCCGGAACAGCTCCGCGACCTCGTCCACGTCCAGGCTCGACGTCGGCTCGTCCAGCACCAGCACCCGCGCGTCGACCGCGACCGCGCGAGCGATCGCGACGAGCTGCTGCACGGCGATCGGGTGGCTCTCCAACACCGAACCCGGGTCGATGTGCAACCCGATGCGCGCCAACATCTCCGCGGCGCGGGCGCGCATCGCCTTGCCGTCGATCCGGCCGAACTTGCGCGGCTCGCGCCCGAGCAGGATGTTCTCCGCCACGGTCAGGTTCGCGCACAGGTTGACCTCTTGGTACACCGTGCTGATCCCGGCGGCCTGGGCCTGCGCGGGACCGTGGAACGACACGACCTGGCCCGCGTAGCGGACCTGACCCGCCGCGAGCGGGTGGACCCCGGTCAGCGCCTTGATGAGCGTCGACTTACCCGCTCCGTTCTCGCCCATCAACGCGTGGACCTCGCCGGGGAACAGCCGGAAATCCACCTCTTGCAGGGCTTTCACTCCGGGGAACTCCACCGAGATGCCCCGCATGTCGACGACCGGCTCGGTCACCGGACAACTCCCCTCACACGACGTCGGCGGAGCCGACAATCGGACGACTGGGTGCGGGCCCCGCCACCACACCCGGAGGGTGGCGGGACCCGCGGCTCGGAAATCAGTACTTGCGGTTGGGGAGCTCGGTCTTGGCCTGCTCGGTGGTGAAGGTGGTCTCCTCGGTGACGACCCGCGGCGGGACGTCCTCGCCCTTCACGACCTTCTTGGCCAGGTCCATCAGCTGCTCGCCGAGCAGGGGGTTGCACTCGACGATGAAGTTGATCTCACCGGCGGCCAGGGCGGTCATGCCGTCCTTCACCGCGTCGACGGTGATGATCTTGATGTCCTTGCCCGGCACCTTGCCCGCGGCCTTGATGGCCTCGATGGCGCCCAGGCCCATGTCGTCGTTGTGCGCGTAGACCACGTCGATCTGCGGCACCGACTTCAGGAACGCCTCCATGACCTGCTTGCCGCCGGCCCGCGTGAAGTCACCGGTCTGCGTGGCCACGATCTTCAGGTCCGAGCCCGCGATGGCTTCCTCGAAGCCCTTCTTGCGGTCGATCGCCGGCGCGGCGCCGGTGGTGCCCTGCAGCTCGACGACGTTCTTCGCGCCCGCCGCGTTGGCCTTCAGCCACTCGCCGGCCTTCTTGCCCTCCTCGACGAAGTCCGAGCCGAGGAACGTCTTGTACAGCGAGGTGTCGTCCGAGTCGACCGCGCGGTCGGTCAGGATCACCGGGATGTTGGCGCGCTTGGCCTCCAGCAGCACGGCGTCCCAGCCGGTCTCCACCACCGGGCTGAAGGCGATGACGTCCACCTTCTGCTGGATGTAGGAGCGGATCGCCTTGATCTGGTTCTCCTGCTTCTGCTGCGCGTCGGAGAACTTGAGGTCGATCCCGGCGGCCGTGGCCGACTCCTGGACCGACTTGGTGTTGGCGGTGCGCCAGCCGCTCTCGGCGCCGACCTGGGCGAAGCCCATCGTGATCTTGTCGTCGCCCTTGGCGTTGTTGGTGCCGGACGACCCCGCGTCCCCGGACCCGCCGGAACCGCACGCGGTCAACGCGGCCAACATGACCGCGACGGCGGCGGTCGTGATCTTCTTCAACACTGGTCTTCCTCCGTGGGAACCCGGGACACTGACGGGACGGCGAACCGCGTGACGGTGGTCACCTGGGCCACAAGAGTGAACGCTCACAATCGAGCAGTCAACCCCTCGGAAACGTCAACTTCGCATCATTGACACCGTTGTGACACCGGTCGTATGTTAGCGCTCACTTTTGTGACTCAGCACACTGGCACACCCGGATGCCCTGTTCATCCGCGGCTTCGCGCCGCGCGCAAGACGAGAGTGACATCCCTCATGGTCCCCCTTCGTCAACGTCCTCGCCCTTTCCTCGTGGCACTCGTGGCGGCACTCGGCGCGGCGCTGCTGACCTCGCCACCCGCGTCCGCCGCGGACGGTCTGGTGCTGCACTACCCCCTCACCGAAACCGCAGGGTCCGTCGCGGCGGACGTTTCCGGCAGCGGTCGCAACGCAACCGTTATCGGAGACGCCACCCCGGGCGGTGCGGAAGGCCTCCTGCTGGGTGGTGTCGACGGTCACGTCAAGCTCCCCGACAACGTGCTGCGCGGCCTCACGGACGTGAGCGTGTCGCTCCAGGTGCGCATCGCGCCGGACCAGGCCACCCCCTATTTCGTCTACGGCCTCGGTAACACCTCGGGCACGGCCGGTAACGGCTACCTGTTCACCACGGGCAACGCCTACCGGTCCTCCATCGCCACCGGCAACTGGTCGACGGAGCAGACCGTGACGGCCGGGCGCGATCTCGCCAGGGGTGTCTGGAAAACGCTTACTTACACCCTCGGCGGCGGCACCGCCGTGCTGTACGAGGACGGCGTCGAGGTCGCCCGCAAGACCGGGATCACCACCACGCCGGCCATGATCGGCGGCGGCACGACGACCGCCAACTACATCGGCCGCTCCGTCTACCCCGGTGACCGCTACCTCAAGGGCGCGGTCCGCGACTTCCGCCTCTACGACCGGGCGCTCACCGCGACCGAGGCGCACGACCTCGGTTTCGTGCCGGACGACGAGAAGGGCCGGCGCGACCTCGCCGCGATCGACCTGGGCGACACGTCGGCCGTGACCGGGAACCTGGTGCTGCCGGTCACCGGGCCGTACGGCTCCACGATCACCTGGCGGTCGAGCGACACCGCGGTCGTGTCCACCGCGGGCGTCGTCACCCGTCCCGCGCCCGGTGAGGCGCCCGCGACCGTGACGCTCACCGCGACCGCGTCCGGGCAGCACCGGGAGTTCCAGGTGACCGTGCGCCCCGAGCTGACCGACGACGAGAAGGTGGCCGAGGCCGACGCCGCGCTCGTGGTGTGGGACGCCGACGGCATCCGCGGCAACATCACCCTGCCCACCACCGGCCTGCACGGCACCACGATCACGTGGAGGTCCACCAAGCCGGACGTCGTCACGCCGACGGGCGAGGTCACCCGGCCCGCGTTCGGCGAGAAGCCGGTCAAGGTGCAGCTCACCGCCGAGATCCGCGCGGGCCGGGAGACCACCCGCAAGAAGTTCAAGGTCACCGTGCTGCCGCTGCCGCGGGAGCAGGCGTACGAGGGGTACCTGTTCGGCTACTTCACCGGCGAGGGCACGGCCACCGGCGAGCAGGTCCACCTCGCCGCCAGCCGCGGCAACGACGCGCTCAAGTGGGACGAGCTGAACAAGGGCAACCCGGTGCTGACGTCGTCGCTGGGCGACAAGGGCGTGCGCGACCCGTTCCTCATCCGCTCGCCCGAGGGCGACAAGTTCTACCTCGTCGCCACCGACCTGAAGATGAACGGCAACGGCAACTGGGACCTGGTCCAGCGCAAGGGCAGCCGCTACGTCGAGGTGTGGGAGTCCACGGACCTGGTGCACTGGTCGGAGCAGCGCCACGTGCTCGTGTCACCGGAGACGGCGGGCAACACCTGGGCGCCCGAGGCCTACTACGACGAGTCGATCGGCGCGTACGTCGTGTTCTGGGCGTCCAAGCTCTACGCCGCGGACGACCCGCAGCACACCGGCAACACCTACAACAAGATGCTGTACGCGACCACCCGCGACTTCCGCACGTTCAGCGAGCCGCGGGTGTGGGTCGACCCCGGCTACTCGGTGATCGACTCGACCGTGATCAAGCACGGTGACGAGTACTACCGGTTCACCAAGGACGAGCGGAACAACACGTCCACCACGCCGTGCAGCAAGTTCATCCTGGCCGAGCGGTCCACGCAGCTGCGCGACACCTCGTACGACTTCGTCGCGGACTGCATCGGCAAGGGCGCGATCAACCAGGGCGAGGGGCCGACGGTGTTCAAGTCCAACACCGAGGACCGCTGGTACCTGTTCATCGACGAGTTCGGCGGGCGCGGCTACGTGCCGTTCGAGACGACCGACCTCGCGTCCGGCAGGTGGACCCCCGCCACCGGCTACCAGCTGCCCAGCCGTCCTCGCCACGGCACCGTGCTGCCGGTCACCAAGGCCGAGCTCGACCGCGTCCGCGCCGCCTTCCCCTGATCCCCTGCACAGGAGCACTGGAGCACGCATGTCCCGCGTTGTGATGGCCGCGGCGCTCGCCGCGAGCCTGCTCGTCGCGGTGCCCGCCTCGGGCACGGCCGCCGACCACGACTACACCCTGACCATCGACCCCGCCGCCAAGGGCGCGTCGATCGACGACACCATGTACGGCGTCTTCTTCGAGGACATCAACCGCGCCGCCGACGGCGGCCTGTACGCCGAGCTGGTGCAGAACCGGTCGTTCGAGTACAGCACCGCCGACAACGCCGCCTACACGCCGCTCACCGGGTGGGCCCCGACCGGCGGCACGCTCGACGTGGTCGACGACGACGCCCGCCTCAACGAGCGCAACCGCCACTACCTGCGCCTCGGCCTGCCCGCGGGCGTGATCAACGCCGGGTACAACTCCGGCATCGCCGTCGAGCGCGGCAAGCGCTACGACTTCTCCGCCTGGGCCCGCACCGACCAGGCCGCCGGCACGCCGGTGAGCGTCGGCCTGACCGACCCGGCGGGCAAGGACCTCGCGCCGCCGGTGAAGGTCCAGGTCAGGGGTGACGGCTGGACCAAGTACACCGGCTCCTTCACCGCGCGCGAGTCGTCGACCACCGGCCGGCTGCTGCTGAACGCGGGCGGCGCGGGCACCCTGCGGCTGGACATGGTCTCGCTGTTCCCGCAGGACACCTTCAAGGGCCACGGCCTGCGCAAGGACCTGGCCGAGAAGGTCGCCGCGCTGGACCCGGGCTTCGTCCGCTTCCCGGGCGGGTGCCTGGTCAACACCGGCAGCCACGCGGGCTACGAGGCGCCGGACTGGGAGCGCCGCCGCTCCTACCAGTGGAAGGACACCATCGGCCCGGTCGAGCAGCGCGCCACCAACTGGAACTTCTGGGGCTACAACCAGTCCTACGGCCTGGGCTACTACGAGTACTTCCAGTTCTCCGAGGACATCGGCGCGATGCCGCTGCCCGTGGTGCCCGCCCTGGTCACCGGGTGCGGCCAGAACCGCGCGACCGACGACCCCGCGCTGCTCCAGCGGCACATCCAGGACACGCTCGACCTGATCGAGTTCGCCAACGGGCCGGCCGACTCCACCTGGGGCCGCAAGCGGGCCGACATGGGCCACCCCGCGCCGTTCAAGCTCACCCACCTGGAGGTGGGCAACGAGGAGCCGCTGGCCGACGAGTTCTTCGCCCGCTTCACCCGGTTCCGCGCCGCCATCGAGGCCAGGTACCCGGACATCACCGTCATCAGCAACTCCGGCCCGGACGACACCGGCGCGAACTTCGACCGACTGTGGGAGCTCAACCGCGCCGCCGGCGTCGACATGGTGGACGAGCACTACTACAACGCCCCCAACTGGTTCCTGGAGAACAACGACCGGTACGACGCCTACGACCGCAACGGGCCCAAGGTGTTCCTGGGCGAGTACGCCTCCCAGGACAACCGGTTCGCCAACGCCCTGGCCGAGGCCGCGTTCATGACCGGCCTGGAGCGCAACGCCGACGTGGTCAAGCTCGCCTCCTACGCGCCGCTGCTGTCCAACGAGGACTACGTGCAGTGGAAGCCGGACATGATCTGGTTCAACAACCACGCGTCGTGGGGCTCGACGTCGTACGAGGTGCAGAAGCTATTCATGACCAACGTGGGCGACCACGTGGTGAAGAGCACGGCCACCGGCACGCCCTGGAACCCCGCCCCGATCACCGGCGCCGTCGCGCTGTCCTCCTGGGCGACGTCCGTGGCCTACGACGACGTGAAGGTCACCTCCGCCGACGGGCGGGTGCTGTTCTCCGACGACTTCTCCGGTGACGCGAGCGCGTGGACCGGCAACGGCGCCGGCACCTGGGGCGTGGTCGACGGCCGCTACGTGCAGTCCGACACCGGCGCGACGAACCCCATGGTCACTGCGGGCGACCCCACCTGGACGAACTTCACGGTCGACCTGAAGGCCACCAAGCTGTCCGGCAGCGAGGGCTTTCTCATCCCGTTCGCGGTCAACGGCGGCGGCAACCCGTTCTTCTGGAACCTCGGCGGGTGGAACAACACCCGGTCCGCGGTCGACGGCGGCAACTCGTCGCGCGTCTTCCACGCCGACGGCACCACGATCGAGACCGGCCGCACGTACGACCTGCGCATCGAGGTGCGGGGCCGGACCGTGAAGCTGTCCATCGACGGGCGGGTGTGGGCGGAGTTCACCGACGAGGCGAACAAGAACCCGGAGCCGTTCCGACAGGTGGTGACCCGGGACGAGGCGACCGGCGAGCTGATCGTGAAGGTCGTCAACGCGCAGGCCACCGCCGCCCGCACCAAGGTCGACCTGGGCAAGGACACCTGGGTCGTGCCCACGGCCAGGGCGACGGTGCTGGAGGGCCTGCCGGACGACGTGAACACCGAGTTCACCCAGCCGGTCAAGGCCAGGCAGACCCAGGTCCGGGTGTCGAACTCCTTCACCCACACGTTCCCGCCGCACTCGGTGACGTTCCTGCGCATCAAGGACCGCCGCCGGTGACCGCCCCGAGCACCCCGCCCGCCCACCGCGCCGACCCGTCCGCGATTGGAGCTCCCGTGACCCTCGACCGCAGAAGCCTGTTCCGCGCCGGCGGCGCGCTGGCCGTGGCGGGCGGCCTGACCGCCTCCGCGTCGGCCGTCGCCGCGCAGGGCGTCCCCCAGGCCGCCGCGGCGGCGACCGGCGGCCAGCCCACCCGCAACCCGCTGGTCGAGCAGCGCGCCGACCCGTTCATCACCCGCCCGGTGGACGGCAAGAACTACCTCACCGGCTCGGTGCCCGAGTACGACCGGGTCGTCATCCGGGGCGCGTCCACGCTGGAGGGCCTCGCGGACGCCCGTGAGCGCACCATCTGGCGCCGACCGCCGTCCGGCCGCATGGGCGGCTACATCTGGGCGCCGGAGCTGCACCGCATCGACGGCAAGTGGTACGTCTACTTCGCCGCCGGTGACTCCGACCAGCCCTTCCGCATCCGCACCTACGTGCTGGAGTCGGCCAAGGACGACCCGCGCGAGGGCGGCTGGGAGCTGCGCGGCCAGATGGTCACCGCCTGGGAGACGTTCACCCTCGACGCCACCACCTTCGAGCACCGCGGCAAGCGGTACTTCCTGTGGGCGCAGAGCGAACCGGGCATCAACACCAACAGCAACCTCTACCTCGCGGAGATGGCCTCGCCCCTGGCGCTGAAGACCGCGCCGGTGCGCATCTCGACGCCCACGCTGGACTGGGAGGTGCAGGGCTTCCGCGTCAACGAGGGCCCGGCGGTCCTCATCCGCAACGGCCGGGTCTTCGTGACCTTCTCCGCCAGCGCCACCGACGCCCGCTACTGCATGGGCCTGCTCACCGCGGACGAGAACGCCAACCTGCTCGACGCGCGGTCGTGGACCAAGACGCCCACGCCGGTCTTCACCACGAACGACGCCACCCGGCAGTACGGCCCGGGGCACAACTCGTTCACCACCGTCGGGGACCAGGACGTGCTCGTCTACCACGCGCGCGACTACCGCGACATCACCGGCGACCCGCTGTTCGACCCGAACCGGCACACCCGCGTGCAGGAGGTCTGCTGGAACGCCGACGGCACGCCCAACTTCGGCGTGCCGGTCGGCAAGGGCGGCCCGGTGGTCCGGCTCTCGCCCGCCGACGCGCCGCAGCTGTTCGTGCGGCACTTCGAGTACAAGCTGCGGGTGGACGGCAACGTCCGCGACCTGGCCGACTCGCAGTTCCGGTTCGTGCCCGGCTTCCTGGGCGCGGGCACGGTGGCCGTGCAGTCGGTCAACTTCCCCGACCGCTACGCCAGGGTCGACGGCGCGGCGGTCCGGATCGACCCCTACCAGGACGCCGACGACTACGGCCGGGCGGCGTCGTTCGTGCGGGTGCCGGGCCTGACCGACCGCGACGGGGTCTCGCTGCGGCTGGTCTCCGACCCGGAGTCCTACCTCGCGCACGACACGGGTCGGTTGGTCGTGTCCAAGCCCGGTGGCGACCGACGCGCCCGGGAGCGTGCGACTTTCCGGGTCGGTTGACGCGTCACTGTGCAGGTCGGAGCGGTCTTTGGTGGACAATGGGCGCCGAGCACCTTCACGGTGATCAAGCGGTGTTATCGCTAACATCCAGATCGAAGGTTGCATGTCGAACAGGGGAGATGGGGCGGTAGTGGACCACAGGACCTCGCGCGATCCCGCGATGACGGATGTCGCCCGGCTCGCCGGGGTCTCGCACCAGACGGTGTCGAGGGTGCTCAACGGGCACCCCAACGTCCGGGAGCAGACCCGGCTGCGGGTGCGCGCGGCCATCGCCGAGCTGGGCTACCGGCCCAACAAGGCGGCCCGCGCGCTGGTCACCGGCCGGTCCCAGCTGATCGGCGTGGTGGCGCAGAACTCGACCCTCTACGGCCCGGCGTCGCTGCTCGCCGCCTTCGAGGAGGCGGCGGCCGAGGCCGGGTTCGCGGTGAGCGTGGGCCGGGTGAACGTGCTGGACCGCAACTCCATCTCCGACGCCGTGGAGCGCCACCGCGACCAGCGCGTCGCCGGGATAGTGGTCATCGCGCCGACCGCGTCGGCCAACGACGCGGTCGGGGACGTGTCCGCGGGCATCCCGCTGGTCACGGTGGACGGCGACCCGGAGCGCTCGACCCCGCTGGTGACCGTCGACCAGGCGGCGGGCGCGTTCGCGGCGACCACCCACCTGCTCGAGGCGGGCCACCGCACGGTGTGGCACGTCTCGGGCCCGTCGGACTGGTTCGACAGCCTCGGCCGCATAAGGGGTTGGCGGTCGGCGCTGGAGACGGCGGGCCTGGAGGTGCCGCCGGTCGTGCCCGCCGACTGGAGCGCGTCCTCGGGCTACCGGGCGGGTCAGATGCTGGCCCGGATGCCGGAGGTCACGGCGATCTTCGCGGCGAACGACCACCTGGCGCTGGGCATCCTGCGGGCGATGAGCGAGCGCGGGCGGCGCGTGTCGCACGACGTGAGCATCGTGGGGTTCGACGACGTGCCGGAGGCGGCGTACTTCATCCCGCCGCTGACGACCATCAGGCCGGACTTCCACGCCGTCGCCAAGGAGACGCTGGAGCTGCTGCTGGCCCAGGTGGCCGACGGCGAGGTGGGTGCGCCGCAGCGCACCGTCGCGCCGGCGCTGGTGAAGAGGGACAGCGTCGCGCCGCCCGTGCAGTGAGGTGCGGGTGGGGCGAGCGGTGACCGCCGGGCGGTGATCGGCCCGGGTGGCCCGGTGGTGACCGCGTGGCGGTCGCTGCCGGGCCGTTGTCGTGCGTGGGCCGTTGTGGTGGGTGGGCCGGCGGGTGCGGCTCCGGGTGAGCCGAGTGGGTGCGGGTGCGGCTCCGGGCGGGCGGGTCCGGGTGCGGCGGTGACGGGCCGTGACGGTGTGTGGGGTGTCCGGGTGACGGGTCTCGCCTCGTGCGCCGACCGGGTGTGGGATGGTCGGAGTGGCGGGGCGGTCCGCACCGCGCCGCGGGGCAGTGGCAGGGTGTGCGGTGGCGGATCGGTCGGTGCGTGACGGTCGGTGGTCGGTTCTGTCCGCGGTGTCGCGTTCGGAGCGGGGCGCGGTCGGTATCGGCGGTGCAACGGTTTTGAGCGTGTCCGCGCATCTGCGGATCCGCGCACTGCCCCATCGCGCCTAGGCTGGGCATCGCGGCAGGTCGGCCGACCCTCTGAACACCGCCTTTTGAGCACGCTCACTATCACTTTAAGGCCACGTTGCGGGCAGGTCTTGACTCGGCCAATGTTAGCGATAACACTCCTCCTCATGGCGAGCGATCCATTGGTGGTGGGTGTCGACTTCGGCACCTTGTCCGGGCGCGCGGTGGTCGTGCGGGTGCGCGACGGCCTCGAACTCGGCTCGGCGGTGCACGACTACCGGCACGGGGTGCTGGACCGCGCCCTGCCGGACGGGCGGTCGTTGCCCCCGGACTGGGCGTTGCAGGTGCCGCAGGACTACGTGGACGTGCTGCGCCACGCGGTGCCCGCGGCCATCGCCGCCGCGGGGGTCGACCCGGCCGACGTGATCGGCATCGGCACCGACTTCACCGCGTGCACGATGGTGCCCGTGAAGTCCGACGGCACGCCGCTCAACGAGCTGCCCGAGTTCGCTGGCAACCCGCACGCGTACGTGAAGCTGTGGAAGCACCACGCGGCCCAGCCGCAGGCCGACCGGATCAACCACCTCGCCGCGCAGCGCGGTGAGGGCTGGCTGCCCCGCTACGGCGGCCTGATCTCCTCGGAGTGGGAGTTCGCCAAGGGCCTCCAGCTGCTCGAAGAGGCGCCCGAGGTCTACGCGGCGATGGACCACTGGGTCGAGGCCGCCGACTGGATCGTCTGGCAGCTCGCGGGCGTCTACGTGCGCAACGCCTGCACCGCCGGCTACAAGGGCATCTACCAGGACGGCTACCCGTCCGACGAGTTCCTCGCCGCGCTCAACCCCGACTTCGCGACCTTCGTCAGCGACAAGCTGGAGCACCAGCTCGGCCAGCTCGGTGACCGCGCCGGCGGCCTCACCGAGCAGGCCGCCGAGTGGACCGGCCTGCGCCCCGGCATCGCGGTGGCCGTCGGCAACGTCGACGCGCACGTGACCGCGCCCGCCGCGCGGGCCGTGGAACCCGGCCAGATGGTCGCGATCATGGGCACCTCCACGTGCCACGTGATGAACGCCGACGTGCTGGCCGACGTGCCGGGCATGTGCGGCGTCGTGGAGGGCGGGATCGTGCCCGGCCTCTGGGGCTACGAGTCCGGCCAGAGCGGGGTGGGCGACATCTTCGCCTGGTTCGTCGAGCACAACGTGCCGCCGGAGTACCACGAGCAGGCACGCGCGCGCGGCATCTCGGTGCACGAGCTGCTGACCGAGCTGGCCGCGCAGCAGCGCATCGGTGAGCACGGCCTGATCGCGCTGGACTGGCACAGCGGCAACCGCTCGGTGCTGGTGGACCACGAGCTGTCGGGCGTGGTGGTCGGGCAGACGCTGGCGACCCGCGCCGAGGACACCTACCGGGCGCTGCTGGAGGCCACGGCCTACGGCACGCGGGTGATCGTGGACTCCTACACCGACGCGGGCATCCCGGTGACGGAGCTGGTGATCGCGGGCGGGTTGTTGCGCAACCCGCTGCTGATGCAGATCTACGCCGACGTGACGAACCTGCCGCTGTCGGTGATCGGCTCCGAGCAGGGGCCCGCGCTGGGCTCCGCGATGCACGCGGCCGTGGCGGCGAAGGCCTACGAGGACATCCACGCGGCGGCCCAGGCGATGGGTTCGATCAAGCGCGGCGCGTACCTGCCGATCCCGGAGAACGTCGAGGCCTACGAGCGGATGTTCGTGGAGTACCAGGAGCTGCACGACTACTTCGGCCGCGGCGTCAACGAGGTCATGCACCGGCTCAAGTCGCGCCGTCGCGCCGCGAAGGGGGAGTAGGTCGTGACGATCGCCCAAGACCTGCGCCGCACGGTTGCCGACCTGCACCGCGAGCTGACCCGCTACGAGCTGGTCATCTGGACCGCGGGCAACGTCTCGGCCCGCGTGCCCGGCCAGGACCTGATGGTCATCAAGCCGTCCGGCGTGTCCTACGACGAGCTGACCCCCGAGGCGATGGTCGTCACCGACCTGCACGGCAACCTCGTGGAGGGCGACTACGCGCCGTCCTCGGACACCGCCGCGCACGCCTACGTGTACCGGCACGTGCCCGAGGTCGGGGGAGTGGTGCACACCCACTCGCCGTACGCGACGGCATGGGCGGCGCGCGGCGAGCCGATCCCGTGCGTGCTCACGATGATCGCCGACGAGTTCGGCGGCGACATCCCGGTCGGCCCGTTCGCGCTCATCGGGGACGACTCGATCGGTCGCGGCATCGTGGAGACGCTGCGCGAGAGCCGGTCGCCGGCGGTGCTGATGCGCAACCACGGCCCGTTCACGGTCGGCAAGGACGCCCGGTCGGCGGTGAAGGCCGCGGTGATGCTGGAGGACGTGGCGCGCACCGTCCACTTCGCGCACCAGCTCGGCACGCCCGAGCGGATCGAGCAGCACCACATCGACAGCCTCCACGCGCGCTACCAGAACGTCTACGGGCAATGAGCCCACGAGGGGAGCCCCGCATGTCGCCTGCTGGGAAGCCGCAGGTCTGGTTCCTGACCGGGAGCCAGCACCTCTACGGCCCGGAAACGCTCGAGCAGGTCGCCCAGCAGTCGCAGCAGATCCAACGGATGCTCACCGAGTCGGGGAGGATCACGGCGGAGGTGGTGTGGCAGCCGGTGCTGACCGACACCGCCGCGATCCGCAACGTGATGCTCGCGGCGAACGCCGACCCGTCGTGCATCGGCGTGATCGCGTGGATGCACACGTTCTCGCCCGCCAAGATGTGGATCACCGGTCTGGACGCGCTGCGCAAGCCGCTGCTGCACCTGCACACGCAGCTCAACGAGGCGCTGCCGTGGTCGACGATCGACATGGACTTCATGAACCTGAACCAGGCCGCGCACGGCGACCGCGAGTTCGGGTTCATCCAGACCAGGATCGGCGTGCCCCGCAAGACCGTGGCGGGCCACGCGAGCGACCCGCTGCTGGCCGAGCGGATCGACGGCTGGGTGCGCGCGGCCACCGGCTACAGCCACCTGAACGGGATGAAGCTGGCCCGGTTCGGTGACAACATGCGTGGCGTCGCGGTGACCGAGGGCGACAAGGTCGAGGCCGAGCTGCGCTTCGGCGTCTCGGTGAACACCTACGGCGTGAACGACCTGGTCGAGCTGGTGGACGCGGTCGACGACGAGGAGATCGACGTCCTGGTCGCGGAGTACGCCGACGTGTACCGGTTGGCGCCCGCGCTGGCCAAGGGCGCGGAGCGGCACGACTCGCTGCGCTACGCGGCCCGCATCGAGGCCGGTCTGCGCCGGTTCCTCACCGACGGCGGCTTCGGCGCGTTCACGACGAACTTCGAGGACCTGGGCGGGCTGCGCCAGCTGCCGGGCCTGGCCGTGCAGCGGCTGATGGCCGACGGCTACGGCTTCGGCGGCGAGGGCGACTGGAAGACCTCGGCGCTGCTGGCCGCGGTCAAGGCGATGGGCACCGGCACCGGCCGCGGCACCTCCTTCATGGAGGACTACACCTACCACTTCGGGCCGGGCGAGCCGAAGATCCTGGGCGCGCACATGCTGGAGGTCTGCCCGACCATCGCGTCCGACCGGCCCTCGTGCGAGATCCACCCGCTCGGCATCGGCGGCCGCGAGGACCCGGTCCGGCTGGTGTTCGACGCGTCGGCGGGCCCCGCCGTGGTCGTCGGCCTGGCCGACCTGGGCGAGCGGTTCCGGCTGGTGGCCAACGAGGTCGAGGTCGTGCCGCCGGACGAGCCCCTGCCGAACCTGCCGGTCGCGCGCGCGGTGTGGAAGCCCGCGCCGTCGCTGTCGACGTCGGCCGAGTCGTGGCTGACCGCGGGCGGTCCGCACCACACCGTCATGACGCAGGCGGTGGGCGCGGACGTGCTGCGCGACTTCGCGAACATGGTGAACACCGAACTGGTGGTCATCGACCAGGAGACGACGACCTCGTCGTTCAGCGACCGCCTGCGCTGGAACCAGGCGTACTTCCGTCTCGCGCAGGGCCTGCGGTAGCCGCACTACCCGAGCTGGCCGCACCACCTGAGCTTGCAGCACCACAATAGGGAGAGAGAGAAACAATGAGGTTTCCGCGGATCGCCGCCATCGCCGCGGCCGGCCTGATGATGGCCGCCTGCGGGTCGGCGGAGAAGACCGTCGACCAGCAGACCGGCTCGACGGAGGGCGCGCTCGTCGGCGTGACCATGCCGACCAGGTCGTCCGAGCGTTGGATCCACGACGGTGACAACATCAAGAAGTCGTTGGAGGAGAAGGGGTACAAGGTCGATCTCCAGTACGCGGAGAACGACATCCCCACCCAGGCCAACCAGATCGAGAACCAGATCACGAAGGGCGCCAAGCTGCTCATCGTGGCGTCGATCGACGGCACCGCCATCACGTCGCAGCTCCAGCAGGCCGAGGACGCGAAGATCCCGGTCATCGCCTACGACCGGCTGCTGCGCAACACCGACAGCGTCGACTACTACGCCACGTTCGACAACTTCAAGGTCGGCGTGCAGCAGGCGACGTCGCTGCTGACGGGCCTGGGCGTGCTCAAGGCCGACGGCAGCGCCGGTGACGCCAAGGGCCCGCTGAACATCGAGCTGTTCGCCGGTTCGCCGGACGACAACAACGCGACGTTCTTCTTCAACGGCGCGATGTCGGTGCTCAAGCCGCACATCGACAAGGGCACGCTGGTGGTCAAGAGCGGCCAGACCGACTTCAAGACGGTCGCCATCCTGCGTTGGGACCCGGCGACGGCCCAGAAGCGCATGGAGGACCTGCTCACGTCCACCTACGGCGGCGCCAAGGTCAACGGCGTGCTGTCGCCGTACGACGGCCTGTCCATCGGCATCCTGTCCGCGCTCAAGAGCAGCGGCTACGGCACCGGCGGCAACCCGTACCCGATCGTCACCGGTCAGGACGCCGAGGTCGCGTCGGTGAAGTCGATCGTCGCGGGCGAGCAGTACTCCACGATCTACAAGGACACCCGCGAGCTCGCGGCGACCACCGTGAAGATGGCCGACGCCGTGCTCAAGGGCGGCAAGCCCGAGGTCAACAACGAGAAGGACTACGACAACGGCAAGAAGGTCGTGCCGTCGTACCTGCTCGACTCGGTGATCGTCGACAAGAGCAACTACCAGAAGGTGCTCGTGGACAGCGGCTACTACACCGCGGATCAGCTGAAGTAGGTTTGCACACCATGTCCGACGAAATCCTGGTGATGCGCGGCATCACCAAGCGGTTCGCCGGGGTCACCGCGCTGCACGACGTATCGCTCGCCGTGCAGCGCGGTGAGATCCACGCGATCTGCGGTGAGAACGGCGCGGGCAAGTCCACGCTGATGAAGGTGCTCTCCGGGGTGCACCCGCACGGGACGTACGAGGGCGAGATCGTCTTCGAGGGCGAGCCCTGCTCGTTCGGCGGCGTCCGCGACAGCGAGCGGCGCGGCATCGTGATCATCCACCAGGAGCTGGCCCTGTGCGGCCAGCTGTCCATCGCGGAGAACCTGTTCCTCGGCAACGAGCGGGCCAAGCGCGGGTTCATCGACTGGAACCGGACCAACCACGCGGCGGGCGCCCTGCTCGCCCGCGTGGGCCTGCGGGAGAACCCCACGACGCCCGTGCACGACCTGGGCGTGGGCAAGCAGCAGCTGGTGGAGATCGCCAAGGCGCTCGCCAAGGACGTGAAGCTGCTGATCCTGGACGAGCCGACCGCGGCGTTGAACGACGACGACTCCGCGCACCTGCTCGACCTGCTGGAAGGGCTGCGCGCGGACGGCATCACCTCGGTGATCATCTCGCACAAGCTCAACGAGGTGACCCGGATCGCGGACAGCATCACCATCCTGCGCGACGGCCGCACCATCGAGACGCTGCCCGCGCACGACGTGAGCGAGGACCGGATCATCTCCGGCATGGTCGGCCGCGACCTGGAGCACCGCTTCCCGCCGCGCACGCCGAACGTGGGCGACGAGGTGCTGCGGATCGAGGACTGGACCGTGCACAGCCCGTCCCAGCCGGACCGGGTCGTGGTCGACCGGGCGAACCTGGTGCTGCGGCGCGGCGAGATCGTCGGCCTGGCGGGCTTGATGGGCGCGGGCCGGACCGAGCTCGCGATGAGCGTGTTCGGGCGGTCCTACGGCGTCGGCATCTCCGGTCGGGTGGTCAAGGACGGCCGCGAGATCGACACCCGCACCGTCCGCAAGGCCATCGAGCACGGCCTGGCCTACGTCAGCGAGGACCGCAAGCGCTACGGGCTCAACCTCATCCAGGACGTCAAGCTCAATGTCTCGGCGGCCGGGTTGCACAAGCTCGCGCCGCGCGGCTGGGTGAACGAGAACGAGGAGCACTCGGTCGCGGAGAAGTACCGGCGCTCGATGAACATCAAGACGCCCAGCGTCGCCACCACGACCTCGTCGCTGTCCGGCGGCAACCAGCAGAAGGTCGTGCTGGCCAAGTGGATGTTCACCGACCCGGACGTGCTCATCCTCGACGAGCCCACCCGCGGCATCGACGTCGGCGCGAAGTACGAGATCTACTCGATCATCAACGACCTGGCCGACCAGGGCCGCGCGGTGCTGGTCATCTCCTCCGAGCTGCCGGAGCTGCTCGGCCTGTGCGACCGGGTGTACGCCCTGTCGGAGGGGCGGATCACCGGCGAGCTCGACCGCGCGGAAGCCACCCAGGAACGCCTGATGCACCACATGACCCAGGGACAGACCTCATGACCACCAAGACCGCGGCCACGCCGGCGGCGCAACAGGCCGGTCCGCCGCAGCGCCGGTTCACGATCAACCTGCGGCAGTCCGGCATCTACATCGCGTTCGCGCTGATCGTGGTGCTCTTCACGGTGTTGACCGACGGTGACCTGCTCACGCCGCAGAACATCTCGAACATCATCGTGCAGAACTCGTACGTGCTGATCCTGGCCATCGGCATGATCCTGGTGATCATCGGCGGGCACATCGACCTGTCCGTCGGGTCGGTGGTCGCGCTGACCGGCGCGATCTGCGCGGTGCTGACCGTGCAGCTGGACCTGCCGTGGCCGCTCGCGGTGCTGATCACGCTCCTCGCGGGGGCGGTGATCGGCGCGGCGCAGGGCTACTGGGTGGCGTTCTTCGGCATCCCGGCGTTCATCGTGACGCTGGCCGGCATGCTGGTGTTCCGCGCGCTGACCCTGACGGTGCTGGGCAACCAGGGCATCGGGCCGTTCCCGGACCAGATCCGCACCCTGGCCAACGGCTTCACCGAGGGCTACCTGGGCAACGTCGGCCTCGGCTTCCTCGGCGGCGCGGACATGCTCAGCCTGCTCGTCGGCGTCGCGGTGGTCGTCGGGTTCGCGTTCAACCAGTGGCGCAAGCGCAAGGCGCGGCTCGGCTACGGGCAGACCGTGGAGCCGTTCCCGATCTTCGTGGCGAAGATCGTGCTGGCGGCGGCGGTCGTGCTGGCCGTGGTCGTGCAGCTGGCCCGGTTCCGCAACCTGCCGTGGGTGCTCGTGCTGCTCGCGGTGCTGGCGCTGGGCTACTCGGTGATGGCCAACAAGTCGGTGTTCGGCCGGCACATCTACGCCATCGGCGGCAACCTCCAGGCGGCCACGCTGTCCGGCGTGAAGGTCAAGCAGGTCACGTTCTGGGTGTTCGTGAACATGGGCGTGCTCGCCGCGCTCGCGGGCGTGATCTTCGCGGGTCGGCTCAACCAGGCCGGTCCGACGGCGGGCAACGCGTTCGAGCTGGACGCGATCGCGGCGGCGTTCATCGGCGGCGCGGCCGTGCAGGGCGGCGTGGGCAAGGTCGTCGGCGCGATCACCGGTGGCCTGATCATGGGCGTGATCAACAACGGCATGTCGTTGATCGGCGCTCCCAGTGAGCGGGTGATGCTGGTCAAGGGCCTGGTGCTGCTGATCGCCGTCGCGTACGACGTGTGGACCAAGCGTCGCGGCCGTGCGTGATCCAGGCTGTCGTGCGTGATCGCGCGGTGGTCCGGTCGTCGTGAGTGGCCGGGTGGTCGCGCTTGACCCGGGTGGGTCGGGCGCACGACCACTCTGTCGGTTGATTACAAAGTGATGTGGTAACGCGACAATTTCCGACATGACGCTCCGGGTCGTGTCGGTCCTGTCCGCCGTGCTCGCCCTCGGTCTCACCGCGGTCCCACCCGCGGTGGCCGAGGGCGCACGCGTCGACTACCAAGAGTGGCGGTCCGCGCAGCTCGTGCGGGGTGAGCACGAGGGGACCGCGCTGGTGCCCGGCGGGTTGGTCGTCGGCCGGCCGGTCGGGGTGGTCGACCACGAGGGGCGTGCGTACGAGTTCGCGCGGTGGACGTCACCGCGCCGGGTCACCGGGTTCGACGCCACGCAGGCGGTGGCCTCGTGGAACGCCGACACGCCGGCGGGCACGTGGTTGCAGGTCGAGCTGCGCGGTGACGGCACCGGTTGGTACGTGATGGGCCGGTGGGCGCTGGGTGACCAGGACGTCGAGCGGACGACCGTGTCCGGCCAGGACGACGAGCACGGCTCGGTGGACGTCGACACGTACGTGGCCAAGCAGCCGTTGCGGGCGTACCAGCTCCGGGTGACGCTGTACCGCTCGGTCGGCACCCGGAAGTCACCGCTGCTGCGGATGGCCGGCGTGATGGCATCCGCGATCCCCGATCGGTTCGAGGTGCCCACGAGCGCGCCGGGGGTGGCGCGGGGTGTCGAGCTGCCGGTGCCGCGCTACTCGCAGAACGTGCACGAAGGCCACTTCCCGGAGTACGACGGCGGTGGTGAGGCCTGGTGCAGCCCGACGTCCACGGAGATGGTGGTCGAGTACTACGGGCGCGGCCCGAGCGCCGACGACCTGTCCTGGTTGGACGAGGACCACGTCGACCGGACCGTCGACCACGCCGCCCGGCACACGTACGACTACGACTACCGCGGTGCCGGCAACTGGCCGTTCAACACGGCGTACGCGGCTTCTTTCGGACTGCGCGGGCACGTCACGCGGTTGCGGTCGCTGTCCGAACTGGAGGGTTACATCGCGCGCGGCGTCCCCGTGATCACGTCGCAGTCGTTCCGGGCGGACGAGCTGGACGGTGCGGGGTACGGCACGTCCGGGCACATCATGGTCGTGGTCGGGTTCACCCGGGACGGTGACGTGATCGCCAACGACCCGGCTTCGAGCTCGGACGCGGCGGTGCGCCGGGTCTACGACCGGGGGCAGTTCGAGGACATCTGGCTGCGGACCAAGCGGTACCGGGCGGACGGGTCGGTGGCCGGAGGATCGGGCGGGATCGCGTACATCATCACGCGGTAGTCCGGGGTGAGAGGTCACGCGGTGGCGCGGTGAGGGTTGGTCAAGTGCCGGGTGCCGACCGCATCGGTCAAGAAGCCGTTCACGCCTGTGACAGGTCTTGACGGGCGTTGACGCGTCCGATTGACTACCGCTTGGTCTGGGAACGCTCCCAGAAGCGAGCTTAGGGGCAAAGATGCTCACCAACTCGTTACGGCGACGGGTCTTCGTCGCCGCCACCGCCATCTCGGGACTGGTAGGCGGCCTGCTGGTCGCGAACTTCGCCGGGGGTGTCGCGGCCGCGGCTCCCGGTTGCCGGGTCGACTACACCGTGCAGAACCAGTGGGCCGGCGGCTTCTCCGCGCAGGTCACCATCACCAACGTCGGTGACCCGGTGAACGGCTGGTCGCTGGCGTGGACGTTCCCCGGCGCGGAGCGCTACGGCCAGGGCTGGAACGCCACGTTCACCGCGTCCGGCGCGAGCGTCACGGCGGCCAACGTCGACTGGAACCGGTCGATCCCGACCGGTGGCACCGCGTCGTTCGGCTTCAACGGCACCTTCACCGGGACCGGTCAGGTCGGCGTGCCCGCGTCGTTCACCCTGAACGGGACCACCTGCACGGGCGGGGTGGTGACCACGACGTCCACGTCTTCGTCTTCGTCGACGTCGACGTCCACCTCGACGACGACCACGACGACGAATTCGCCGCAGTGCTCGGTGAACCCGGTCAGCCCGAACGCCACGCCGCAGGCGCGCAAGCTGCTCTGCTACGTGTACTCGCAGTACGGCAACCACATCCTGTCCGGTCAGCAGGAGTCGACCTGGATCGGCGGCCCGGACTACGAGATCAACTACATCCGCAACAACACCGGCAAGTACCCGGCCATCCGGGGTCTGGACTTCGGCGACTCCAAGGACCTCGCCCCGCGCGCGATCGCGTGGTGGCAGGCGGGCGGCATCCCGATGATCGGCTACCACATGGGCGCACCGACCAAGCCCGACACCTACGAGGGCACCCAGATGTCGGTGTCGATCAACGCGGTGCTGACGCCGGGCACGGCCGAGTACCGGTCGTTCATCGACCGGCTCGACCTGGCCGCGAACATGCTGCAGCAGTTGGAGAACGCCGGTGCGGCGGTGATCTGGCGGCCGTTCCACGAGGCGGGCGGCACCTGGTTCTGGTGGAGCAAGGAGGGCGGCGGCCAGTACAACCGGCTGTGGAACTTCATGTTCGACTACTTCACCCGCGTCAAGGGCCTCAACAACCTGGTGTGGCTGCACGGCTACAACGGCCAGCCGCAGTCCTCGTTCTACCCCGGCAAGTCCGTCGTGGACATCGGCGGAGCCGACACCTACGCCGGTGACGGCAACTACGACCCGCAGAACGCCATGTACAACTCCGTGCGCAACGTCGTCGGCACCACCCTGCCGATCGCGCTGCACGAGAACGGGCCCATCCCGGACCCGGACCGGCTGATGTCCACGGGTACGCGCTGGGTGCTGTTCGGCACCTGGCACGGCAACCACCTCACCGTCAGCAACTCCGTCAGCCACCTGAACAAGGTCTACAACCACAGCTACGTCGTCACGCGCGACGAGCTGCCCAACCTCAAGTAGCCGTCCTGCGGAGCGCCGGGGCCCGATGCGGTCCCGGC
>NZ_JBFAAX010000057.1:0-23386 GCF_040639995.1 Actinosynnema sp. NPDC023658
GCCGCGCCGGCCGCGGCGGCGGTTCTGGGGCGGGGTGGCGATCGCGGTGGCGGCGGTGCTGCTGGGCTGGGCGGTGATCGAGTCGGGGTCGGAGGAGCGCACTCCCTCGGCGGTGCGCGCGGTGGACCTGGACGAGCCGTTCGCGGGCACGTCGGCGGCGTCGTGGGCGGACGGCGCGGCGGGAGTGGTGGTGCCGGAGGCGGGCCCGGTGGGCGCGTACTCGGCGGACCAGGTCGCGGGGGCCTACGAACGGGTGCGCGAGGCGGTGGTCGCGGCGCGGTTGGACCGGCGGGTGGTCGAGCAGCACGACCTGGAGCCGTTCTTCCGGTTGTTCGCGCCGGACCTGCGCGAGTCGCTGCGGGTGCTGTTCGACGGCCGCAACGACGGTGAGGCGGCGTTGGTGGTGACGCGGGTGGACGGTGGCGCGCGGCTGGCGGGCGCGGAGCCGAAGGTCCGCGGCGAGATGGCCGCCGAGGTCGGCCCGGACGGCGAGCTGGCGGTGCGGACGGACTACACGTTCGCCTACGCGTTCGCGCCCGAGCGGCCCGACCTGGTGCGCGGGCCGATGGACGTGGTGGCGCTGTCCCGGTTCCAGGTGCGGTACTCGGTGCGCACGGGCGGTCCCGGCGTGGAGGGGTTGTGGGCGGACGCGTCGGTGGGGTCGCTGCACTCGATGGCGTGCTCGGCGGCCAAGCGGGGCTACCTGGCGCCCGCGTTCACCGAACCGTCGCTGCCGCCGGAGCTGGACTTCGACCTCGGCTCCCCGTCGTCGCCGGCCGACGGCTGCCCGGACTGAACGCGCGGCGGGGAGGCTCCGGCCGGGCGAACGGCGGCGGCCACTACCGGTAAGGGCGTCACCCGATCGGACGATTCTCGGTCGGAGTGGCGCCGATCACAATTGACTGTGATCACCGGCTCGTCGCAGGTGAGGCGCTGGATGCACGGGCCGGTCACAACCCCTTGGGGCCCGTGCCAGCGGTCTCGCGCCGACTCTGGCCGGCCGGCGATCGGACAGTCCGCCGGCGCGCTCGCGCGGGGTGCGCCGGCGGCACAATATGGGGTATGGACCGCAACCCGCCCCGGCAGGACATCGACGAGTCACAGCTCGACGTGAGCGAGCCCAAGCGGTGGGCGGCGGGCATCCCCGGCGTCGCGGTGTCGGTCAAGCGCGGCGTCGAGCAGATGGGCGTCGCCCGCACGGCCACCACCCTGCGGCTGCTCAACCAGCGCGAGGGGTTCGACTGCCCCGGCTGCGCGTGGCCGGAGCCGCAGGGGCACCGCAAGCTGGCCGAGTTCTGCGAGAACGGCGCGAAGGCGGTGGCCGAGGAGGCGACCAGGCGGCGCGTCGGGCCGGAGTTCTTCGCCGCGCACCCGATCGCGGAACTGGCCGGGAGGACCGACTACTGGCTGGGGCAGCAGGGCCGGATCACCGAGCCGGTGGTGCTGCGCGAGGGGGCCACGCACTACGAGCCGATCGAGTGGCAGGACGCGTTCTCGTTGATCGCCTCGCACCTCGACGGCCTGGCGAGCCCGGACGAGGCCGTGTTCTACACCTCCGGCCGCACCAGCAACGAGGCCGCGTTCCTGTACCAGCTGCTGGTCCGCTCGTTCGGCACGAACAACCTGCCGGACTGCTCGAACATGTGCCACGAGTCGTCCGGCGCGGCGCTGTCGGAGACCACCGGCATCGGCAAGGGCTCGGTCAGCATCGACGACTTCGGCCGCGCGGACCTGATCGTGGTCGTGGGCCAGAACCCTGGCACGAACCACCCGCGGATGCTGTCGGCGCTGGAGGAGGCCAAGCGCAACGGCGCGCGGATCGTGGCGGTGAACCCGCTGCCCGAGGCGGGGTTGATGCGGTTCAAGAACCCGCAGAACGTCCGCGGGCTGGTGGGCGCGGGCACGAAGCTCGCGGACGAGTTCCTCCAGATCCGGCTGGGCGGCGACCAGGCGCTGTTCCAGGCGGTCGGCAACCTGCTGCTGTCGTGGGACGCGGTGGACACCGGGTTCGTGGAGGGCTTCACGAACGGGTTCGCCGAGTACGCCGACCACGTGCGGCGGCTGGACTGGGAGTCGGTCGACGCGGCGACCGGCCTGCCGCGCGCCCAGGTCGAGCTGCTGGCCCGGATGCTGGCCGACTCGCAGCGCACGATCTTCTGCTGGGCCATGGGGTTGACCCAGCACAAGCACTCGGTGCCGACGATCCGCGAGATCGCGAACGTGGCGCTGCTGCGCGGCATGATCGGCAAGCCCGGCGCGGGCCTGTGCCCGGTGCGCGGCCACTCGAACGTGCAGGGCGACCGGACCATGGGCATCTGGGAGAAGATGCCGGAGAAGTTCCTGTCCGCGCTGGAGTCGGAGTTCGGCATCGACGTGCCGCGCAAGAGCGGGTTCGACACGGTCGCGTCGATCCGGGCCATGCGCGACGGCGCGGCGAAGGTGTTCTTCGCGGTGGGCGGCAACTTCGTCGCGGCCACCCCGGACACGGCCGTCACCGAGGCGGCGATGCGGAAGCTGGACCTGACCGTGCACGTGTCGACGAAGCTGAACCGGTCGCACGTGGTGCACGGCCGCACGGCGCTGATCCTGCCCACGTTGGGCCGCACGGAGAGCGACCTGCAGCACACCGGCGAGCAGTTCGTCACGGTCGAGGACTCGATGTCGGTCGTGCACCGGTCCCGCGGCCGGCTGGAGCCCGCGAGCGACCGGCTGCTGTCGGAGGTCTCGATCGTGTGCCGGTTGGCGCGGGCCGTGCTCGGGCCGGGGCACCCGGTGCCGTGGGAGGACTTCGAGAAGGACTACGACCTGATCCGGGACCGGATCGCGCGGGTCGTGCCCGGCTGCCAGGACTACAACGAGCGGGTGCGCCGGCCGGACGGTTTCGTGCTGCCGCACGCGCCGCGCGACGCCCGCGAGTTCACCGGCACCCGCACCGGCAAGGCGCACTTCTCCGCGAACGACCTGACCGTGCTGCGCGTGCCGCCGGGTCGGCTGCTGCTGCAGACCCTGCGCAGCCACGACCAGTACAACACCACGATCTACGGCCTGGACGACCGCTACCGGGGCGTGAAGGACGGCCGGCGGGTGGTGTTCGTCAGCCCCGAGGACCTGGACGTGCTGGACCTGCTCGACGGGCAGCACGTCGACCTGGTCAGCGAGTGGCCCGACGACCCGACGGGCGTGACCGAGCGGCGGGCCGAGCGGTTCCGGGTGGTGGCCTACCCGACGGCCCGCGGCTGCGCGGCGGCGTACTTCCCGGAGGCGAACTCGCTGGTGCCGCTGGACTCCACGGCCACCGTGTCCGGCACGCCGACGTCCAAGTCGATCGTGGTGCGGCTGGAGCGGCTCGACGACTGAGCCGGGTGGGTTCCCGGCTGCCGCCCACCCGGTCACCCGCCGGTCGACCCGGAACCGGCCGGACGGGGAGCGCAAGCGCTTGCCCCCGGTGCGGCGGTAACGCGGGAGGCCGCCCGCGCGAACCAACGCACGTGATGAGGACCGTGCCCGCCGCCGTCGCCGTGCTCTTGCTCAGCGCGTGCACGAGCACGTCGACCAGCTCCCCGACCAGCGAACCGGCGCCGCCACCGACCGCCACCGAGTCGGCGGGCGTGAACTGCGAGGACGCGCCGGAGGAGGTGGTCGGGGCGGCACTGCGGCTGCGGCTGAACCACCCGCGGCAGACCATCACCGACAACGTCGTCCGCTGCACCTACGACGGCGGCACCACCGAGGTCCGCTTCGAGACCGGCGCGGACGCCGCGTCGTTCGCGGAGGGCCGGGCCGAGCACCCGCGGGCCACCGACCTGCCCGGCTTCCACGACGAGGCCTACCGCACCACGGAGGTCACCGGCGAGGTCGTGCTGACCGCCGTCACCGCCCGCGCGGGCACGGTCGAGATCACGGTGACCTCCGGCGCGACCGCGGACCAGGCCCAGCAGCTCGTCAGCGCCCTCTTCGCCGCCCTCTGAACCACCCCGGGAACCCCGGGAACCCCCGGACCGCGCTGCCCACGCGGACCCTCACCGCTCCAACACGGCCATCGCCGCGTTGTGGCCGCCGATCCCGCTGACCCCGCCGCCGCGCCGGGCCCCCGCACCGCAGACGAACAGGTTCGCCACGTCGGTCTCGACGCCCCACCGGCCGACCTCGTCCTCGTACTCCGCGAACGGCCAGGCCAGCTCGTCGTGGAAGATGTTGCCGCGCGGCAGCCCCAGCTCGGACTCCAGGTCGAGCGGCGTGCGGGCCTCCAGGCACGGCTCACCGCTCGCGTCCCGCGCCAGGCACGACTCGATCGGCTCGACGAGGTGGGCGTCCAACGCGGTCAGGTAGCGGCCGACCAGCCGGTCCCGCAGCCCGGCGTTGTCCGGCTCGAACAACGCGGCCGGCGTGTGCAGGCCGAACAACGTCAACGTGTGCCACCCGCGGCCGACCAGCTCGGGCGCGAGGATCGACGGGTCGGTCAACGTGTGGCAGTACATCTCCGCCGGCAGCACCGACGGCACCCGCCCGGCCGCGCTCTCCCGGTACGCCGCCTCCAGCTGCCCGTACGACTCGTCCAGGTGCAGCGTCCCCGCGAACGCCACCCGCGGGTCCACCCCGCTGCGGAACCGCGGCAGCCGCTCCAGCAGCATGTTGACCTTCACCTGGCAGCCCTCGGCCACCGGCGCGGGCGTCCGACCGCGCAACCTGTCCAACGTGGACGGTGCGACGCCGGACAGGACGAACTTCGCGCCGACCGTGCGGCCGTCGTACTCGACCTCGGCCGCCGTGCCGTCCGCGTCGACCCGCGTGACCTCGGCGCGCGTCACGACCTCCGCGCCGGCCTCGCGCGCCACCCGCAGCAGCTCCGCCGTCACCGCGCCCATGCCGCCCACCGGCACCAGCCACTCCCCCGTGCCGTTGCCGATCACGTGGTAGAGGAAGCACCGGTTGGCCTTCAGGTCGTGCAGCGACGCGTGCGTGCCGATCAACCCGTCCGTCGCGACCACGCCGCGCACCACGTCGTCGGTGAACAGCTCCTCCAGCGCCTCACCGAGCGGCCGTTCCACGACCTGGTCCCACAACCGCGACCGCGCCACCGAGTCGACCCGCAGCCGGGCGTGCTCGCGGGACAGCAGGGGCTCCAGCGCGGTCGGCGCCAACGCCTGGGCCAGCACCTCCAGGTCGTCGTACCACCGGCGCCACCGCGCCCACTCCGCGTCCGACCCGGTCAGCGCCCGGAACGACGCCGCGGTCGCCTCACCGGGGTCGCGCTCCACCAGCAGGTCGCCCGCCGGCGTGTACGACGACGCCGCACGCGACCGCAGCGCCACCCGCAGCCCGAGGTCCGCGACGATCCGGTCGGGCAGCAGGCTCACCAGGTACGAGTACCGCGACAGCCGCGCCGGGACGCCCGCGAACGCCTCCTCGCTCACCGCCGCGCCACCGACGTGGGCGAGCTTCTCCAGCACCAGCACCGCGCGACCGGCGCGCGCCAGGTAAGCGGCCGCCACCAGCGCGTTGTGCCCGCCGCCGACCACCACCACGTCGTAGGTGTCCACCCGGTCGACTCTAACCAGTGAACAACGCCGTCACCTTGCGGATCAGCTCGACCAGGCCGTAGGCCAGCGGCAGGCCGACCCACAGCCAGGCGAACACCACCAGACCGCGTCCCCTCACCGGACCACCCCTTCCACCTCGGGCTCGTGGTACTTCGCCGCGACCGGCCGGACCAGCTCGTTCGCCGCGAACCCGAGCACCAGCAGCGCCATCATGATGAACAGCGACACCGTGTACAGGTCCGGCCCGCTCCTGCCCGCCGCCTTCCCGCCGTCCGCGATCGCGTTGACGATCAGCGGCCCCAGCACGCCGGCCAACGACCACGCGGTCAGCAGCCGACCGTGGATCGCACCGACCTGGTAGGTGCCGAACAGGTCCTTCAGGTAGGCAGGGACGGTGGCGAACCCGCCGCCGTAGAACGACAGGATCAGCATCGCGCAGATCACGAACAGCGGCTTGGACGCGTTGCCCGCCAACGCCAGCACCAGGTAGGTCAGCGCGCCGACGCCCAGGTAGAGCCGGTACACGTTCTTGCGCCCCACCAGGTCCGACGTCGACGACCACGCGATCCGGCCCACCATGTTCGCCAGCGACAGCAGGGCCACGAACCCGGCGGCGGCGCCCGCGGCGACCGGCGTGGACGTCCCGGCGAAGAAGTCCCGGATCATGGGCGAGGCCTTCTCCAGGATCCCGATGCCCGCGGTGACGTTGAAGCACAGCACCACCCACAGCAGCCAGAACTGGGGCGTGCGCAGGGCGTTGCGCGCCGAGACGTTGACCGCCGAACGCACCACCTCCCGCTCCACGACCTGCGCCGGCACCCGCACCAGCAGCACGCCGACCGACATGAACACCGCGTACACGACCCCGTGCACCAGGAACGCCCGCGCGATGCCGCCGCTGTCCCGGCCGAACGACTCCAGCATCTGCGCCGACCACGGCGAGGCGATCAGCGCGCCGCCGCCGAAACCCATGATCGCGATGCCGGTCGCCATGCCCGGCCGGTCCGGGAACCACTTGATCAGCGTGGACACCGGCGAGATGTACCCGATGCCCAACCCGATGCCGCCGACGAACCCGTACCCGAGCACCACCAGCCAGTACTGCTGGGTCCACGCGCCGAGCGCCGAGATCAGGAAGCCGGACGAGAAGCATGTCGCGGACACGAACATCGCCCAGCGCGGGCCGTTGCGCTCGACCAGCGTGCCGCCGAACGCCGCCGACAGGCCGAGCATCACGATGCCGAGCTGGAACGGCAGCGCGCTCTGCGTCCCGGTCAGGTCGAGCGCGCCCTCCAGCGGTGGCTTGAACACGCTCCACGCGTACGCCTGCCCGATCGCCAGGTGCACCGACAGCGCGGCGGGCGGGATCAACCAGCGGTTCCACCCCGGTGGGGCGATCGTGCGAGAGCGGTCCAGGAAACCCACTGCCCGACACCTCCGTAACCTGGTGAGTGGCTTGCGGAAAAACTTAGCCAAGAGAAGGAGTTTCCGATGGGGCGAGTCACCGTGCGTCGCCCAGTGGTCACCTATGCGCGACGAACGTCCAGGAAGAAGGTCGACTCGCTGGCCGCCGAGGAGCCGTTGGAGCTCCGCGTGGGCGGCAAGGCGCTGACCGTCACCATGCGCACGCCGGGCCACGACGTCGAGCTGGCGCACGGGTTCCTGCTCGCGGAAGGCGTGATCGGCGGCCTGGAGGACATCGCCGTGGCCCGGTTCTGCGAGGGCACCGGACCGGACGGCATGAACACCTACAACGTGCTGGACCTGGCGCTGGCCGACGGCGTCGCGCCGCCCGACCCGACCGTGGAGCGCAACTTCTACACGACGTCGTCGTGCGGCGTGTGCGGCAAGGCGGCGTTGGACGCGGTGAAGCTGAAGACCCGCTTCTCCCCCGCCGACGACCCCGCCGAGGTCGACGTGGACGTCCTGTCGGCCCTACCGGACGCGCTCCGGCAGCGGCAGAAGGTGTTCGCGGCCACCGGGGGCCTGCACGCCGCCGGGCTGTTCACCACCACCGGCGAGGCGCTGGTCGTGCGCGAGGACGTGGGCCGGCACAACGCCGTGGACAAGGTGCTGGGCTGGGCCGTGCTGCAGAACCGGGTCCCGCTCGGCGGGACCGTGCTGATGGTGTCCGGGCGGGCGTCGTTCGAGCTGGTGCAGAAGGCCGCGATGGCCGGTGTGCCGGTGCTGGCCGCGGTGTCCGCGCCGTCGTCGCTGGCCGCCGAGCTGGCCGAGGAGCAGGGGGTCACGCTGGTCGGGTTCGTGCGCGGCGACTCGCTCAACGTCTACACGGGCCACCAGCGGGTAGTGGCGTGAGACCGCTGGACGGCGTGCTCGTGGTCAGCCTCGAACAGGCCGTCGCCGTGCCGTACGCCACCCGCCTGCTGGCCGACCTCGGCGCGCGGGTGGTCAAGGTCGAGCGGCCCGACGGCGGCGACTTCGCCCGCCACTACGACACGTCGTGCGGCTCGGTGTCGTCGTACTTCGCCTGGACGAACGTCGGCAAGGAGTCCCTCACCCTCGACCTCAAGCACCCGGCCGGCCGCCGGGTGCTCGACGAGCTCGTCGCCACCGCCGACGTGGTCCTGTGCAACCTCTCGCCCGACGCCGCGCGTCGACTGGGTGTGGACGCGTCCTCACTCCGACAGGTGAAACCCGATCTGGTGATCGGGGAGCTGTCCGGCTACGGCGAACCGGGCCCGTACGCGGCGCGCAAGGCGTTCGACGCCCTCGTGCAGTCCGAGGCGGGCCTGGTCGAGCTCACCGGGGACGGCGAGGTCACCGCCCGCGCCGGCATCTCGGTGGCCGACATCGCCGCGGGCGTGCAGCTCCAGTCCGCCGTCCTGGCCGCCCTCCTGCACCGCTCCCGCACCGGCGAGGGCGCCACGCTGCGCCTGTCGCTGTTCGAGGCCATGGCCGAGTGGATGCACCAGCCGATGCTGTACGCCGCGGGCACCGGGCGGGCCGCACCGCGCACCGGCGCCCACCACCCCAGCATCGCGCCCTACGGCCCGTTCCCGTGCGCCGACGGCACCGTCCACCTGGCCGTGCAGAACGACCCGCAGTGGCGCCGGCTGTGCGGGGTGCTGGGCCGACCGGAGCTGGCCGACGACCCGCGCTTCACCACGGTCAGCTCACGCGTGGACCACCGCACGGTCCTGCACGCCGAGCTGGACTACCGCGCCTGGACCGCCGCCGACCTGCTCGACGCGCTCGACGCGGCCGACGTCCCCGCCGCGCGCACCCGCGGCGTGGCCGAGCTGGCGGACCACCCGCAGCTCGTCGCCCGGGACCGCCGGACCGCGGTGCCGGTGCCGGACGGCGAGGTGACCGCCCTGCGCCCGCCCGTCGACTCCTCCGCGTGGGACTGGGAGCCCGCCGCCGTGCCCGCGCTGGGCGAGCACACCGACCACGTGCTGCACGGGCTCGGCTACTCGGCGGAGCAGGTCGCGGCCCTCCGGGCGCAGTCGGCGGTCTGACGAAACGCACGGCCCACCAGGGACGATGTCCCCAGGGGACGGCTCGGGGGGAAGCGATGGTCAGCAGGCGTGCGGTGCTCACCGCGCTCGGCGGAACCGCGTTGGCGGCGGTGGGCGTCACCGCCGCGTGGCACGGTGACGCGCCGCTCGGTGAGTCGCTGCGGCAGGCGTTGGGCGTGGCCGGTCCGGTGCCCGCGGTGAAGCGGGCCGTCGTCCGGGTCGAACGCGTTTACTCGCGGTACCGGGCACGTGAGGTCGACCTGCTCACCCTCGTGCCGCCGGGCGTGCCCACGCGCGGCCTGCCCATGTCCATCCTGCTGCACGGCCGCTACGGCACGGCCCGCCTGGCGTCGGTGGGCGGGATGGACGAGGTGCTGGCGGCGGCCGTGGGCCGGGGCCAGGTCCCGCCGTTCGGCTTCGTCGCGGTCGACGGCGGCGACAACTACTGGCACGAGAACGTCCCCGGCGACGACCCGATGGCCATGCTGCTCGAAGAGGTGCCCCGCTGGCTGGCCGACCGCGGCTACGGCGGCCCGTTCGCCTGCACGGGGGTGTCGATGGGCGGGTTCGGCGCGCTCCTCTACGCCCGCAGGCGGCACGAGCGCCGTGAGCCGCTCGGCGCCGTCGCGGCCATCGCGCCCGCCCTGATGACCGACTGGGCCGAGATGTCCCAGCGCAACGCGTTCAGCGACCCGGAGCAGTGGGCCTCGCTCGACCCGCTGAAGAACACCGACAAGCTCGGCACCGCCCCCGTCGGCATCTGGGTGGGCGACCACGACAAGTTCATCACCGGCACCCGGCGGTTCATCGCGGTCACCAAGCCGACCGTGGCGTCCATCCTCCCCGGCGGCCACGACGACGGGCTCTACCGCAAGGTCGTGCCCGACGTCATCCGGTTCCTGGGCAAGCGCGTCCCCCGCTGAGCCCTCACCACACCTGCACGCGGCCGTGGTCGCCCGCCCCCGTGCCTACGCAGCCGCACGGCGGGCTACCGGCCTGTTCAGGGTGGTAGCGGGCGCGAGGTGACGGTCAGCGCGGGGTGAGCGGGACCCGCCCGCTGCGCACCCACTTCAGCGCGGCGCCCCACGGCCCGTACCCGGCGTCCACGTTGAGGTGCGCGCCACCCACGATGACGTCCACCTCGACCCGCAGCGCCTCGGCCAGCTCCTTGGCCTTCGGCACCGTGCAGTAGGAGTCGCCCTCGCCCACGACCAGGCGCGTGGACGCCGCCGCCTCCCGCACCGCCGCCGGGTCGAGCGCGGGGTGCAGGAACTCGGAGATCAGCGGCTCGCCGTCGAAGTCCGGCGCGGGCGGCGCGACCAGCAGCACCCGGTCCACCCGCAGCGCCGGGTCGACCGACCCGGCCGCGTGGTGCAGCCACAGCAGCACGGCCAGCGAGTGGGCGACGACCACCCGTTCGACCGAACCGTCCGACGGCATGGCGGCCAGGTGCGACCGCAGCTCCCCCAGCCACGTCGCCAACCGCGGCGCGTCGGGGGAGCTGAACTGGGGCAGGTCGACCGACCCACCGTGGTGGGCCAGTTCGCCTGCCAGCCAGTTCTGCCAGTGCTCGGGCCCGGAACCACCCAGGCCGTGCAGGATCAGCGTGTGCGGGAGGGACAACTCAGGCCGACTTCTCGCGGCGCTCCCGGCGCGAGGGCTGCCGGGCCACGATCGTCGGGTTCACGTTCTCCTTCACGGTCTGCTCCGTGATGACGACCTTGGCGACGTCCGTGCGGCTGGGGATGTCGTACATCACCGGCAGCAGGACTTCCTCCATGATCGCCCGCAGGCCGCGGGCGCCCGTGCCGCGCAGGATCGCCTGGTCCGCGACCGCCTCCATCGCGGTCCGGGTGAACTCCAGCTCCACGCCGTCCATCTCGAACAGCTTCTGGTACTGCTTGACCAGCGCGTTCTTCGGCTCGGTGAGGATGCGGACCAGCGATTCCTTGTCCAGGTTCGTGACGCTCGCGACCATCGGCAACCGGCCGATGAACTCGGGGATCAACCCGAACTTGATCAGGTCCTCGGGCATCGACTCGGCGTAGTAGTCCGCCGCGTCGACCTCGGCCTTCGTGCGCACCTCGGCGCCGAAGCCCAGGCCCCGCTTGCCGACCCGGTCCTGGATGATCTTGTCGAGGCCCGCAAACGCGCCCGCGACGATGAACAGGACGTTCGTCGTGTCGATCTGGATGAACTCCTGGTGCGGGTGCTTGCGGCCGCCCTGCGGGGGCACCGAGGCCGTCGTCCCCTCCAGTATTTTCAGCAGCGCCTGCTGCACGCCTTCACCCGAGACGTCACGCGTGATCGACGGGTTTTCACTCTTTCGAGCGATCTTGTCGACCTCGTCGATGTAGATGATGCCGGTCTCGGCGCGCTTGACGTCGTAGTCCGCCGCCTGGATGAGCTTGAGGAGGATGTTCTCGACGTCCTCACCCACGTAGCCCGCCTCGGTCAGCGCCGTGGCGTCCGCGATGGCGAACGGCACGTTCAGCATCTTCGCGAGCGTCTGGGCGAGGTAGGTCTTGCCGCACCCCGTGGGCCCCAGCATGAGGATGTTCGACTTGGCGAGCTCGACGCCGTCGTCGCGGCCCTCACGCCCGCGGTCACCAGCCTGGATGCGCTTGTAGTGGTTGTAGACCGCCACCGAGAGCGTGCGCTTGGCCTCGTTCTGGCCGATCACGTACTGGTCGAGGAACTCGTGGATCTCGGCGGGCTTGGGCAGCTCGTCGAGCTTGACGTCACCGGCCTCCGCGAGTTCTTCCTCGATGATCTCGTTGCAGAGGTCGATGCACTCATCGCAGATGTAGACACCGGGGCCGGCGATGAGTTTTTTCACCTGCTTCTGGCTCTTGCCGCAGAAAGAGCACTTCAACAGGTCGCCGCCGTCACCGATACGTGCCATGACCGCTGACCTCTGTCCCCTCCGGCGCACGACCTGGTGAGGTGCGCCTGACTGCTGATGTGGCGAGTGCCCGCTGGATGCGGGGTCCGCCCGTTCCCCTCGACGGTACCTGTCCGACCCGCATGTGCGGGAGGACCAGCGTGCCCCCGACACCCCGAACTGAGCAGGACCCCTGGTCAGTTCGGCGTGTCGGACGCCACGCCGGGACTGCTCCCGCCATGCGGACTACTTGGCCGAGAGCTTCCGGTACGGCAGGACGGTGTCGACGATGCCGTAGTCCTTCGCCTCGGGGGCGGTGAGGATCTTGTCGCGCTCGATGTCCGCGCGCACCTGCTCGGCCGAGCGGCTGGTGTGCTTGGCGAGCGTGCTCTCCAGGAGCCTGCGCACCCGCTGGATCTCGTTGGACTGGATCTCCAGGTCGGAGACCTGCCCGTAGACGCCCTCGGTGGCCGGCTGGTGGATCAGGACCCGGGCGTTGGGCAGCGCGTGCCGCTTGCCGGGGGTGCCCGCCGCGAGCAGGACCGCAGCCGCCGAGGCCGCCTGGCCCAGGCAGTAGGTCTGGATGTCCGGGCGGACGAACTGCATGGTGTCGTAGATGGCCATCAGCGAGGTGAACGAGCCACCCGGCGAGTTGATGTACATCAGGATGTCGCGGTCGGGGTCCTCCGACTCGAGCACGAGCAGCTGGGCCATCACGTCGTTGGCCGACGCGTCGTCCACCTGCACGCCGAGGAAGATGATGCGCTCCTCGAACAGCTTGTTGTAGGGGTTGGACTCCTTGATCCCGTAGCTGGTGCGCTCGACGAACGACGGGAGCACGTACCGGGACTGCGGCGCGTGGAACTTGCTCACTTCTGGTCTCCTGGTGCTCTGCTCGCGGTCAGTTGGTCGTCGTTTGGCCGGCGCGGGTGACCACCCCGGCCGCGGAGCCGTGCTGCGGGGCTCCGTGGCTGGTGGTCCGAGTGACGATGCCCCCTCCGACCCGCGACCGCGGCACGGCGAGCCGCTCGCAGACCGAGTCGTCGAGGTTCATTCCCGTGACCGCCCGCAGGTCGGGCGTCGGCGTCGGGAAGGAGTGCTGCGTCAAGTCTGCCTGCCTAACTTTACCGAAAAGAGTCTCGTAGCAACGACCTTAACGAAGGCGGGCGGCGTCGACGTCCCGACACCGCCCGCGTTCGCTCAGGGCTTCACTCCGCGTTGGCGGGTTCCTCAGTGGACCGCACCTCGCCGAAGAGCTCGTCCAGGTCGAGCGCGTTGCCGGCGGAGTCGGTCACCGCGGCCTGGCGCACGACCGAGGCCAGCGCCTTGCCCCGCCGCACGTCGGCGAAGATCGCACCCAACTGGCCGGACTGCTGCGCCCGCTTGACGTACTCGTCCGGGCTGATGCCGAACCGCTGGGCCTGGTAGATGATCCGCTCGGTCAGCTCGGCGTCGGTCACGTTGAGCTGCTCGGCGTCAGCGATGGCGTCCAGCACGAGCTGGGTCTTGACCGCCTGCTCGGAGGCCTCGCGGACCTCGGTGTCGAACTGCTCGCGGGTCTGGCCCTGCTCGGCCAGCCACTCCGCGAAGCGCGCCTCGTCGTGGTCGAGGGCGTGGATGGCGTCGTGCGCCCGCGCCTCGATCTCGCCCTGGACGACGGCCTCGGGCAGCGGCACGTCGACGCTGGCCAGCAGCGCCTCCAGCACCTTGTCCCGGGCCTCGACGCCCTGCTGCATCTTCTTCACGCGGCCCAGGCGGGTGCGCAGGTCGGCCTTGAGCTCGTCCAGCGTGTCGAACTCGCTGGCCAGCTGGGCGAACTCGTCGTCCAGCTCGGGCAGCTGGCGCTCCTTGACCGAGTTCAGCACCACGGTGACCTCGGCGTCGCGGCCGGCGTGGTCACCGGCCACCAGGGTGGTGGTGAAGTTCCTCGACTCGCCCTCGGAGGCGCCGATCAGGGCGTCGTCGATGCCCTCGACGAGCTGGCCGGAGCCGATCTCGTAGGACAGGCCGGCGGTCTTGGCCTCCTCGACCTCCTCGCCGTCCACGGTGGCCGACAGGTCGACCACGACGAAGTCGCCGTTCTCGGCCGGGCGCTTGACGCCGGTCAGGGTCGCGAAGCGGGCGCGCAGCTCGTCGAGCTGGGTGTCCACGTCTTCGTCGGTGACCTCCTGGTCCTCGACGCTGACGCTCAGCTCACCGAAGGCGGGGACGGTGATCTCGGGGCGGACGTCGACCTCGGCGGTGAACGCCAGGGACTCGCCGTCCTCGATCTTGGTCACCTCGAAGTCGGGGCGGCCCAGGGTGCGCAGCTCACCGGAGCTGACGGCCTCCAGGTACTTGGCCGGGATGGCCTCCTGGACGACCTCGTCCAGCACGGGCGCGCGGCCGATGCGGCTCTCCAGCACGCGGGCGGGGGCCTTGCCGGGGCGGAAGCCGGGGATGCGGACCTGCTTGGCCAGCTTGCGGTACGCGCGGTCGAAGTCCGACTTGAGCTCGTCGAACGGCACCTCGACGTTGATCCGGACCCGCGTCGGGCTCAGGTGCTCGACGGTGCTCTTCAACGTGGTCTCCTCGTAACGGGCAGGACGTGCGGAACACCCCGTGAACGCGTCTGCGCGCGCCGGGATTCCGTTCGAGTCTAGGCGGTCGCCGGAGGCGGGGCCGCTAGCACCCCGGGTCCGAGGGCCGCAACCGGGCGTGACGGGGCGTCTGCGGAGTGCGCCGCGGGCGTGGCGCGCATTCCCGCGCCCAATACCGCGTGGCCGGGAATGCCTTTGCACCGGGGTCCGGGAATTCGCTCCGGTGGGCGAATTCCACCTGTTCGGGTGGGTTTCCGGCGGGGTCTCCCGGGCGACCGGGGAGCCGGCAGTCGAGGCGGTCCGGGGAGGGCCCGGGAGGCACCTCCCGGACGCGGCGGAAATCACAACAGTGGTTCTTAACTTGGCTTCGGATCTCCGCGCCGCCCGCCGACCCGCGGGCCCGCGAGCCGGCCCGCGCAACGTCCGACCAACGGAGCAGCAGACCGCATTTTCGCGGCTTCGCCAGAGGCGGTTCGGGTGCACCTATGCGTCCCAACGGCGGATCGACAGGGCATTTCGTTAGGCCATTCGAGTGGCAATGGGAGCCGACGGACTGGCGGAGCGCGTCAGCACCGAGCAAGGTCACCACCGGGGGGTGTAACACGGATGTCGTAGAGCCGACTAACAGTCGGCAACCATCAGCCAGGGGAGGTTCGTCAGAAAGAGTGAATTGAGGCCGTTTGGAGTAGTGCTCGGCAGAAAACTTTCACTTGTCGAGATGACTCCAACCGCCGTAGTCCATTAGTGTGGGTTTCAGGTAGCGTGACGCCCGGATCCGCATGTTGGACCAGGAATAATTGACGTTGCCGGACGTTCTGGGGGGTCAGCAGCGGACGCAACCGGCAACCGGGACCGACAGGAACGAGCGAGACAATGTCATCGAGCTCTTTAACCACCTACCAGACAAGGTGCCGATGACCCGATGAGATCCATTCCGCCGCTGCCGAACACTAACCCAGGACAACCACTGGGCGCCGGCGGTGACTTCGGGGTCCGACGGGTCCCGGGCGCACCGACCGGCCACCGCTTGCCACCCCTGGCGGTAGCGCGGCGATGTTGATCGACCTCGGGCCGCGCACCAGCAGAAGCGCAGCTCGGGTCACTGCCGCCACGCACAAGAGATCACGATGCCGTCCCGCACCGACCACATCGTGGACCACTTACACGCACCGTTGGGGAGCTCCATGGAGACACGTCAGCTTTTGGCGTTCACAACTGTGGTTCAAACGGGCAGTTTCACCAAGGCAGCCGCCACGCTGAATTGCTCACAACCCACTATCACCACCCGGATCAAGGCTCTTGAGGAAACCCTCGGGGTGCCATTGTTCCGCCGACTTCCACGCGGTATCCAGATGACTTCCGCGGGCGTCGAACTCCTACCGTTCGCACGCAACATCATCACCCTCACCGACAAGGCAAGAAAAGCGATCACGATGAATGGCGAGCCTCACGGCAAGCTCGTCATCGGCAGCGCACAGAGTCTGACCGACTACCGTCTGTTACCACTGATCGAGTACATGTGCTGGCGGTACCCGAGCGTCCAGATCTCACTCCACTCGCGCAACACCCAGGCCAACCTGACCTCGGTGCGTGAGGGGCGGCTGGACTGCACCTTCTTCATCGGCTCCGTGGAGCCCCGCGAGGGGCTGGAGACGACGGTGCTGTGCCCGGAGCCGTTGGTCATGGTCGCCGGTCCGACCCACGCCCTGACCAGGCGTTCGGTGATCACCGAGGACGAGCTGCGCGGCAGCACGCTCATCCGGGCCGAGAACGGCGCAAGCTACTACGAGCAGTTCGAGCAGGCGCTGGGCCTGCAGGACGCCGAGTCGAAGTCGCCCGTGCTGGCGCTCGACTCGATCGACGCCGCCAAGCGGGCGGTCGCCTCGGGTCTGGGGATCTCGCTTGTCCCCGAGGTGACGGTCGCGACGGAGCTGGCCGACGGCAGGCTGCGTCGGCTGCCCTGGGTCCCGCCGTTCCGGGTGTACACCCAGTTCGCGTGGCGCCAGGACAACTCCACCAACCCGTCCGTGACGGCACTCGTGTCGGCGGCGGCGCAGGTGGTCAGCGAGCAGGTGGCGACTCCGGCATGACACTGGGGAGCCGTTCTTGAGCACCCGGGCGCGGGGGTGGGCAAGAACGGCCCGCGTTTCGCGGGACGAGTGCCGGGTAGGTCGGTGCCATGACCGTCAAGGCGAGTGATCTGCGCGAGCTGCTGACCTCGGACCTGCCCGACCCCAACCTGGTCCTGGTCGAGGGCAGGCTGGAGGTGGTCCAGGTGGACGACCTCGACACCGACCCCTTCCGCGGGGCCATGCTGCTGGTGTCCAGGGCCGAGCTGCTGTCGAGGGGCGTCGACGAGAACTCGTCGGACGACGAGCTGGAACGCCAAGCGGCCGCGGTCTCCACCGCCGTCAACGAACTGGGCGGCTGAACCCCGCTCGGGCTTCGGCTCGGCGGGAAGGGCCCTGACCAACCACCAGGCTGGCCAGGGCGACCGTCGGGGCGACAGGATTTGAACCTGCGACCCCCCGCTCCCAAAGCGGGTGCGCTACCAAACTGCGCCACGCCCCGGTCCACCTCAGCCTATCGCGACCAGCTAAGCTACCGACGCGCCCACCCCGGTAGGCGCGATGCGGGTGTAGCTCAATGGTAGAGCCCCAGCCTTCCAAGCTGGTCATGCGGGTTCGATTCCCGTCACCCGCTCTTCCTTAAAACTCCTGGTAGACCTCTTGCGGACCGTCCACTGTGGGCGGTCCTTCTGTGTTTGCCGGTCTCGTCGCCGCCGGCGGACGTGGTGAGGGCCGATCGCGGAGGGGACTGGTCGGGGGACGGTCGTGGCGGGTGAGGTTGGGCCGGTTGGGTGGCGGAGTGCGGGGCGGCAGGGGCTCCACAGTGGACGGTGGGTGGGATGTGGGGTGGTGAGGTGGGACCGGTGGGATTGGGGGGTGTTCGCTTCACACTGATGGGTGTGGGGTTGGGTTGGCGGGATTGATGGGTGCGGCTTTAGGCTCTTTTCGATTGCCTTGTTGTCGTCCCCTGACACGTGCGAAGGCAGTCGTTGTGGGTCGCCGGGTGAATGTGCTGGGCTGGCTGGTTCACCCGGCGACTCACGTGAAGCGATAGCGCCGGCCGAGAAGAGGGTCGGGTGGTGCAGGGGGCGGGTGGTTGCGGGCTTGGTGGTGGTTGCTCACCTGTCCGGGTGGTTCGGTGGGCCGATTGGCAACAGCCTCGCTAGCTTGATCCCCCATGGTCGCCTTGGTCGTTCAGGAGTCGCACGACACCGCTGGCGTCGTCGCCTTGATCCTGCTGTCCCTCGTCGCGTTGGCGCTGGTCGTGCTGTGGATCGCGGCCGCGGTGTCGGTGTTGCGCGACGAGCGGTTGACCGGTGGTGGGAAGTTGTTGTGGATTGCGGTGATCCTGGCGTACCCGTTCCTCGGCAGCCTGGGGTGGTTCCTGTTCGGCAAGAACGCCCAACTGACGAGAACTGTTGTCTGACCATTTCCGGTCGGGGGTCGTGGTGAGCCATGATGGCGGCCATGCGCCTGGGTCAGATCGTGGTGGACTGCCTCGAACCCTCCCGACTCGTGCGGTTCTGGGCGGGGTTGCTCGGTGGTTCCCCGGTGGATCGGGAGCACGGGTGGGCGCACGTCGAACCTCCCGGTTGGCCGCGCATTTCCTTCCAACCCGTGCCCGAGGCGAAGTCGGCCAAGAATCGGCTCCACCTCGACATCGACGTCCCCGACATCGCGCAGGCGACGGCCGAGGCCGTGGCGCTGGGGGCCACGCCGCGGGGTGACGTGCAGACCGACGAGCAGGGCAGCTTCCAGGTCCTCCTCGACCTCGAGGGCAACGAGTTCTGCTTCGTCGCCCCGCGCTAGGGCGTCGCCGCGCGTCACCGACGCGGACCGGTCACGCGCACAGTGCTCACCGAACGCCCGGGGATCAGCCCGTCGCGGCGGCAACGGCGGCACGCAGCGCGCGCACCACCCCGACGTCACCCTCCACCGACACGTGCTCCTCCCCCGCACGACCCCACAGCCACAGGTCCACCGCGGACGCCGTGCCGCTGACCACGGCCGCCGGGTCGACGCCGGGGCAGTAGTCGACGACCCCCTCGTGCAGCGCCACGGTCCACTCACGGCCCGGCACGCGCAGCGCCACCGCACGCCCCGACGTGTGGACGCCCGGCGGTTGGTGGCAGCCCAGCCACAGCCGCAGCACCTCGTCGACGCCGTCGGCCGCCAGGTCGGGGTCCAACGGGTCCACCGCGCCGTGGGCGGCCTGCGCGTCGACCCGGTGCACGGCCGTCTCGTGCGCCATGCGCCGCACCCAGAACCCGAGCGTGCCGTCCCACGGGCACCACGTCGGCGCGGGTGAGTCGGCCCGCGCGGGATCCAGCACGTCGACCAGAGACGCCGCTCCAGCCCGGTACCACCCGATCAGGTCGTCGTCGGGTGTGCACGTCCACTCCGCCGGCCGCACGCCGCGGGCGATCCACTGCGGCACCAAGCGGTGGATGGAGCCGATGTGCTCCAGCAGGTCCCCGACCGTCATCCCGGGGCAGGCGGGCACGGCCCGGTCCGGCGGGGAGAGGTCGGCTGCGACCGCCAACGCCTCCGCCTCGACGCGGAGCGCGGTCGCCAACGAGTGCGCGTCCATCCCCGCAGCATCGCTGATCACCGCACCCCAGGGCGACCCCCGAATTCGATCGCGCACGACGGCCGACCGGCGTATGAACGGGTAATGGCGCTCACACTCCGCACGCTCACCGCCGACGGACTCGCGGAGTTCCAGCGGGTCCTCGACTCCTCCTTCCTGCACGACAGCACGGACGACGAGCTCGAACGCTGGCGCGGCCTCTTCGAGCCGGAACGCCACCACGCCGTGTTCGACGGTGACGAGCTGATCGGCGGGGGCGGCATCCAGAGCCGCGACATCACGGTGCCCGGCGCCGGGCCGCAGCCGGTCGCGGCGGTCACGTCGGTGGGCGTGAAACCGGGTCACCGCCGCCGGGGCGTGATGACGCGCGTGATGCGGGCGCAGTTGGACAGCCTGCACGAGGGCCGGGAAGCGATCGCCGCGCTGTGGGCGTCCGAGGCGGCGATCTACCCGCGGTTCGGGTACGGGCTCGCGGCGGAGTTCTCCCGGTTGTCCGTGCCGCGCGGCGCGGCGTTCCGGCGCGGGGTGTCGACCGGCGGTGAACGGGTGCGCGAGGTGTCGCGGGACGAGGCCATGCCGGTCGCCAAGGCCGTGTACGAGGACGTCCGCCCAGGCCGCACGGGGTGGCTGAGCAGGACGGACGCGGCCTGGGACTACCACTTCGCCGACACCGAGCGCGACCGCGGCGGGCTGAGCGCGTACCGGTACGCGCTGCACCCGCAGGGCTACGCGGTCTACCGGGTCAAGAACGACTGGCAGGACCGCGGACCGCGCGGCGAGCTGCACGTGCGGGAGCTCGTCGCGCGCACCGACGAGGCGTTCGCGGCGCTCTACCGCTACCTGCTGGACGTCGACCTGGTCGGTGAGCTGAAGTTCTTCACCGCCTCCGACGACCCGGTGGTGCACCTGCTGGAGGACTCGCGGCTGGCGCTGCGCAGCCGGAGCGACTCGCTGTGGGTGCGGGTCGTGGACGTCGACCGCGCGCTCGCCCAGCGCCGCTACCAGTCCGACGTGGACGCGGTGCTGGAGGTGTCCGACGAGTTCTGCCCGTGGAACGCGGGTCGGTGGCGGTTCACCGTGAAGGACGGCGCGGCGACCGTGCAGCGGGTGGACGACGACCCGGACGTGGTGCTGGACGTGCAGGCGCTGGGCGCGGCGTACCTCGGTGGGACCAGGCTGGTCTCACTCGCTCGAGCCCAGCACGTGCAGGAGGTCACACCGGGTGTGCTGAACGCCTTGTCACACGCCTTTTTGGGTGATCGGGAGCCCCACTGCCCGGAGGTGTTCTGACCGTTTCGGGAACCTCCGCCCGGCGTGCGGCGTTTTCCGGGCATCAAGCACCGGGAGGGTCGATGACCACCACGATCGTGTTGCTCGTGCTGTTGGTCCTGGTGGGAGCGGTCTGGTACTCGGCCCGCTCCGCCGCCGACAAGCGTCGCCGGGAGCTGGAGGACGCGCAGGCCGAGGCACGGCGCTGGGTGGAGCGGTTGGGCGGCCAGGTGATGAACCTGACCGGCACGGACGTCGCTTCGCAGCAGGCGATGGCCGACGCGTCCGAGCGGTTCACGGCGGCCGGGTCGCAGATGGAGCAGGCGCGCACGGTGGAGCAGTGCCGGCTGGTCACGCAGACCGCGATGGAGGGCCTGTACTACGTGCGGGCCGCGCGGGTCGCGATGGACCTCGACCCCGGTCCCGAGCTGCCGGACCTCACCGGGCAGGGCCGCGCGGGCAAGGTGTCGGAGGAGCGCGACGTCACGGTGGAGGGCCACCGGTACACCGCTTCGCCCCGGCCGGGTTCGCACACGCCGCACTACTACCCCGGTGGCGTGGTGGCGGGCCGTCCGGTGCCGCAGGGCTGGTACTCGGAGCCGTGGTGGAAGCCCGCGCTGGTGGCGGGCGCGTGGGGCTTCGGCTCGATGCTGCTGTTCAGCGCGATGTTCTCGGGCATGGTCGGCGTGCCGGCGGCCGTGGCTGCCGAGGACCCCGGCATGGACGACGGTGGCGATGGCGGCGACGGTGGTGACGGCGGCGACGGCGGTGGTGGTGACGCGGGCGGTGACGCCGGTGGTGACTACGGCGGCGATTACGGCGGTGACTTCGGTGGTGGCGACTTCGGCGGGTTCGACATCTGACCGACCGGCCTGATCAGGCGGGTTGGCAGGTGGGGCACCAGTAGAGGTTGCGGCCGGCCAGTTCGGCGGCGGCGACGGGCGTGCCGCAGACCAGGCACGGTTGACCGGTGCGGCGGTAGACGTAGACCTCGCCGCCGTGCCGGTCCTGGCGCGGGGCCCGGCCGGTGACCTCGGGCAGGTGCTCGGGCCGCACGGTGTCGATGCGGCCGACCTTCACGCCCGCGCGCATGAGCACGGTCAGGTCGAGCCACAGGTCGTCCCACAACGCCCGGTCGATGCGGTGGCCGGGCACGTACGGGTGAATTCCGTGCCGGAACAGCACTTCGGCGCGGTAGACGTTGCCGACGCCGGCGAGCACGGTCTGGTCCATCAGCAGCACGGCGACGGACTGGCGGGAACGGGCGATGCGCGCGTAGGCGAGGTCGGGTTTCGCGTCACGGCGCAACGGGTCCGGACCGAGGCGGGCGTGCAGGGCGGCGACCTCGACGTCGGTCAGGACCTCGCACCTGGTCGGGCCGCGCAGGTCCGTCCAGTGGGTCGGGCCGACCAGCCGCATCCGCACCGCGCCGACCGGTTGCGTCACCGGATGGGGTGATTCGGTGAACGTCCCGTACAGGCCCAGGTGGACGTGCACGGTCGCGTCCGGCCCGTAGACGTGGAACAGGTGCTTGCCGTGCGCCTCGGCGCGTTCGAGCAGCCGACCGTCCACGAGGGACGCGGGGAACCTGCCCTGCGGGCTCGACACCCGGACCGTCGAGCCCGCGTAACGGCGCTGGTGCAGCTTCGCGAGGCGGTGGAGCGTGTGGCCTTCGGGCATCAGGGCAGGGCCGGCGCCTCGCCGGTGCGCTCGTACTCACCGAGGATGGCGATGCGGCGGGCGTGCCGCTCCTCACCGGAGAACGAGGTCGCGAGGAACGCGTCGACGATCGCGAACGCCTCCTCGGTGCTGTGCATCCGGCCGCCGATGCCGATGAGCTGGGCGTCGTTGTGCTCGCGGGCGAGCTTCGCCGTCTCCACGCTGTAGGCCAGGGCGGCACGGGCGCCGGGCACCTTGTTCGCGGCGATCTGCTCGCCGTTGCCGGAGCCGCCGATGACGACGCCCAGGCTGCCCTCGTCCGCGACCACGCGGCGGGCGGCCTCGATGCAGAACGGCGGGTAGTCGTCCTCCGCGTCGTACACCGCCGGACCGACGTCGACCACCTCGTGGCCCGCGTCGGTCAGGTGCTTGACGAGGTGGGTCTTCAACTCGAAGCCCGCGTGGTCCGATCCCAGGTAAACGCGCACGTCAGCAAGTCTGCCATCCTTGGCCGGGTGTTCGGACAAGAGGGTTCCCGGCTGCGGTTGGAGTGGGGTCCGGAAGGGGTGGCCGCGCTCGGGGAGCAGTGCGCGGTGCTCGTGGTCGTGGACGTGCTGTCGTTCTCGACGGCGGTGGACGTCGTCGTGGGGCGCGGTGGCGCGGTCCGCCCGGTGCGGTGGGTAGACCGGGCGTCGGCGGCGCCGCCCGCGGACCCGTCGTGGACGTTGCGGCCGTCGTCGTTGGTGTCGGTGCCGCCGGGGACGGTGCTGGACCTGCCGTCCGCGAACGGTGCGACGTTGTGCGACCTGGCCGCCTCGACGGGGGCGGTCGTGCTGGCCGGGTGCCTGCGCAACGCGCGTGCGGTGGCGGGGGCGGCGCGGGTGCTGGCGGACGGCGGGCCGATCGGCGTCGTCCCGGGCGGTGAGCGGTGGGGCGTGGACCTCGCGGAGGCGGCCGACGCCGGGCCGTTGCGGCCGGCCGTGGAGGACTGGCTGGGCGCGGGCGCGGTGGTGGCGTCGCTGCTCGGGTACGGCTCGGCGTCGGTGGAGGCGGCGATGGCGGCGGAGGCGTTCGCGTGGGCGTCGGTGGAGGACGCGCTGGCCGGCTGCGTGTCCGGCCGGGAGCTGATCGCCGCGGGGCACGCGGGTGACGTGGCGCTGGCCTCCCAGGTGAACGTGAGCACCGCCGTGCCCCGCCTGGTCGACGGCGTCCTGCGCGCCTGACCCCGCGCGTGTCCTACCTCCAGAACGCCCGTGTCCTACGTTCAGAACGCGCGTGTCCTACGCCCAGGTACCCCGAGTTGTAAGGGCAGGAGCC